>CASEWU010000104.1 GCA_949291725.1 uncultured Bacillota bacterium | reverse complement strand
TTCAATGATTCCCCTGCCGTGCGTCAAAAGCCGCCGAAAGCAATCTGCTTTCGGCGGCACGCCCGTTTTCTTTTCTATGTAAAGATCACTCTTTCTCGATTTCAGCCGTCGTGCGGTTCGCCTCGCACAACCTGCGCATGGATTCTTCCGAAAATTTCGGTGTACGGTCATACCGAAACAAGCCGTTTTGCTCCTGTTCGATATCGTAAAGCTGCGTGTAACAAAATCCCGACAGCTTTTTATAAGAAAAAAGCAACTGCACCGTCTTGCAGTAATTTTCCACGAATTGCTTTTCGTCCGCGATCGAATCATACCCCCAAGCCGTCTGTTCCTGCACGCATTGAGTCTGATTTATCCGACCCCCGCCGAACGTTACGCCGCCGAATTCGCTCAAATGCTGCGGCTCTCCCGCGTAAGAGATCCCTTCGGACGGCAAATACATACACATGAAATCCGCCCTGCCTGCTACCAGTTCGTCCATCCGCTTTTTGAGTACAGAATATCCGTCATAACAATGAAAATCCGCTATGTCCGTCTTTGTCCCGTGCATGCCTCCGCTCACGTCTACACACGGACGGGTCGGATCCAATGCTTTCGTAACCGCATATACACCGTCCACAAAGCGAAGATCGCGCGTCTTTGCAGGATTATCCAGCTCACCCCACGTTTCGTTCAACGGACACCACACCACGATGCTCGGCCGATTAAAATCCCGCTCGACAGCTTCGCTCCATTCACTCACAAACTCACCGAACCCGCTCAGATCCGAATAGTCGACGCCCCAGCTCGCATACTCGCCCCACACCATAAAACCGCGCCGATCACATTCATAGAGATACCTCGGATCAAACAGCTTCTGATGCAGGCGCGCACCGTTGAATCCCAACGAAACCGCCCTTTCGATATCTTCCGCAAAATCCGTATCCCGCGACGGCGTATAAACTCCGCCCGGATAATATCCCTGATCCAATACGAGCCTCTGGAATACAGGTTCGCCGTTCAATAAAAAACGATACCCGTCGTATCGCACTTCCCGCAAGCCGAAATAGGACCGCACTTCATCCTCCTCAAAACGAAGGATCACGTCATACAGATCTCCCTGTCCGATCTTCCAAAGATGTTTTTCCGACAATTCAACCGTAAATGTGTCCGCATAGTCCGCATTTCCGCTGTACGTACCTACTGTTTTTTCACCAAACCGCACTTCAACGGAGAGGTTTCCCTTTCCTTGCGTGCAGACAGACATTTTCACGCACCCCTGCGCGGCATCGGGATAAAACCGAACGCTTTTGAGATAGTTTTGCGGCACGATCTCCAGCCATACACTCTGCCAGATCCCCGTACATCTCGTATAGAAACAGCCGAATGACTGCTCTTTGGGAGACTGCTTGCCGGTGGGATTGCGCTCGGATAAATCATTCCGTACCTGCACTTCCAAAAGGTTTTTTCCCTCTTTCAGAATTTTTGTGATCTCAAACGAAAAAGGGGTATACCCGCCCCTGTGCATGCCCGCAAACGTGCCGTTTACAAAGACGCGGGCACGGTTGCTGACGGCGCCGAAATGCAGAAATATCCTTTTCTGCGGCCGATCATGCCATTCAAATTCTCTGCGATAAACGCACTCGTGCAAAAAACCCGTGTAACCGATCCCGGACAATACTGATTCCGGACAATAAGGTACCCGTATCTTTCCGCTTACTTCTTCGGAAGAAAACTCCCATTCTCCGTCCAGTAATATTGTATTTTCCCGCGCAAACTGCGGTTCAGGCAGAATTTTTGTTTCTTTTCCCATGATTTTCGCCCCTTTCTCGTTAATTAACCGCTTCGGCGGGAAATCTTTGCGATTATGCTTCAAAATCCTCGCCATCCCGTCTCTGTTTTCATCCGCCGAGACGGAATCTCTGCCCTCTGCATTGATCCGCGCAAATGCAGATTTTGTCGCCTTTAATCTTCCAGCGCACGAATGACCGACTCTTTACAAAAAGCCCCGACAGCACCTTTGTGCTGCACGGTCAGAGAGCCGCAGGCGTTTCCTATGCGCAGTACTTTATTCCAATCGCGTTCCCCTGCGTCCATGGCGCTCAGAACACCCGCAAAAAAGGCATCCCCCGCGCCCGTCGTATCGACCGCCCGAACGGGACGGATGAACTCTTTCCAGATCTTCCCGTCCGCACAGACCATGCTTCCGCCCGAACCGAGTGTTACAAACACGATCTTTCCCCCGACGGCTTTCTCAAACAGCTTTTCTTCCGCCGTCGCGGCATTCGAAAACAGAGAAAGCTCCTCTTCCGACAGTTTCACAATGTCCGCTTTCTCCAAATACTTCCCGTAAACGGAAACCGCCTCTTCTTGGCTCTTGAAAATATCGTCGCGATAATTGACGTCAAAACTGACTTTTTTGCCCGCTTTTCGCGCACTTTCGATCAGTTTGTCCGCAAACGCCCTGCCATCCGGTTCCGAAAGCATCAGCGAACCCAAATGCACGATATCCGCCGCCGCTACGATCTTTTCCACCGCGGAAAGTGGCAGTGCATAGTCCGCCGTGTGCTTTCGGTAAAAACTGAAATGCCGCTCGCCCTTTTCGTCCAGCTCCACAAACGCCAGCGTCGTGTTCCTTTCGGGATCCTTTCCCATATCCAGAAAATCAAACCCCTTTTGCGCCGCAAAACCGACAAGAAAATCTCCGATCAGATCCTGCCCCACTCTGCCGCAGAATCCGCACTCCGTGCCGAGATCTTTCATTCCACAGGCCACATTGAACGGCGCGCCGCCCGCATACCGCTCGTAAACCGTGCGCCCGCCTTCCGTTTTGCCGATCATATCGGCAAGTATTTCTCCGACACAAATGATCATATCGTCCTCCTTCTTTTACCGCCGCACAGCAGTAAAATCTTGTTTTTTCTTTTCTGCCGCAAGCTTTACGGCCCTCGCGGATTTTACACCTTCCAAACTTTTCGCCCCTGTCCGAACCGCCGCGCGTAAAAAATTTTACATCGGCTCTTTCATCTGCCGACTTTGCCTGCAAAGTACGGCGCAAGCATTGCCGCTAAATTTTGCCCCATCTGCACATGTCCGAATCCCGAAGGATGCAGAATGTCCGCCGCAAGATAATAATCCTTGTCCAACAGTTTATGCCCGTCCAATAAAACCGCGTTTGCATATTTTTTTGCATATTCCGTGATCACGCTGCGCGTCCTGTTAAAATTTTCACGATAATCCGCAGCCGTACCGCTCACATCCGACAAGCCGCGCACGGGAGTCATGAGGAAAATCGTCTTTTTCGGGAACTGTGTGCAGAATCGGTCGATGAGATTCCCGACCCGTTCTTTCACGACCTCTGTCGGTCTGTCCGCAATGTTCGTACCCGGTTCCAGATACACGGCATCAAAATCCTGTGCGCAAAGATAATCCACCGTTTCCGGTTCACAGAAACATCCGCCCGAAATCGCTTTGTTCAGAATATCGATGCCCAGAATCTGCGCCGCCGTGTTGAGATAATTCAGCTGCGGATACAGGCACCCGATTCCCTGTGAGATCGAAGAACCGTAAGCCAGCATGCGCACCCGCGGAAGCTCTTCCGCCAGCGGTGCGCACAGCGGCTCGCCGCCCTCCGTCTCGATCCCGCAAAAGCGTATATTGCCGTTTCCCTCCAACGCGATTCTCCACACTCGCTTGGAAAAACGATGCTCCGACTTTCGCTCCACGCCGTCCAGCCCGACGCTCCACGGCAATTTCCATTCCGTTTTTCCGGGCTTTGCGATCAGATAATTGTATTCATAATCACCGTTGTATGCCGTTACGAGCACCGTGTCATCTGATTCGATGTGCAGCGTTACGCTCCGCGCATCCGTTACGAACCGCAGTTCCGCCCCATACGTCGACCTGGCAGCACCCCGATGTCCTCTGAAAATCTGTACAAAATTTCCCTTTGCATCGAACTCCGGTATCTGTAAAGAGTCGCACACCGACAACGGAAATCGGTACAAAACCCCGTCCCGCATCTCCGCTACGTTGAAAAACTCTATTTCGTCTGTTTTCATTTGCTTATCCCCGCTTTTTATCCCTTTCCGCCGCGCCGAACCTCGGCCGGCCTGTCTTTTGCCATCTATGCTATTATAGCATATCCCCCGACCTTTTTACAGCTTTTTTGAAAAATTTTTTGGCATTCTATCCGTTTCCGCCGAACTAAATGCCTGGATTTTCAAATCTTCTTCCCTCTTTTATTTTCAGTTTCTTACCAAAATTTATAAGACGGTATGTAAAATTGACGCCAAAACACCCCTTCTTTGGTTCCGAATAAATATCCACCGGCATAGCCGGTGGTTTTTCAGTTTCGGGCTGTTAGCCCTCATATTACCGGCAGCGCGCAAGCCGCGCCTATGACGACCTGGCAGTCATGCAATTGTTACTTGCTACCCGTAAACGGGTCATCCAAGTCGTCTATGCTCATTTGGCTTACTTCTCTATCTATCTTTAATTGTTTTGCGATATATTCTTTTATCGCTTTTGTGTTTTTCCCTACCGTATCAACGTAGTAGCCCCTGCACCAAAATTGCCGGTTCCTGTATTTGAATTTCATGCTGCCCCATTTTTGGTAGATCATCAGGCTGCTCTTTCCTTTCAGAAACCCCATAAACCCGGATACACTTATCTTGGGCGGTATCGACAATAGCATATGGATATGATCCGGGCATACTTCGGCTTCCATGATCTCCACTCCTTTCCACCGGCACAATTCCCGAAGTATTGCTCCGATCTCCAATCGCTTCTCTTCATAGAATACTTTTCGTCTATACTTTGGCGCAAACACTGCATGATACTTGCAATTCCACTTGGTATGTGTTAAACTTTTTACGTCATCCATTTGGATGTCCTCCTTTTGATTCTTAGTTTGCAACTGCCAGGTCGCAACTCTATTATATCAAAAGGAGTTTTGTTTTCAAGTTTCATCGCTTAAGCTTCTCGTTACCCGCGGACTATCCGCGGGTTTTACCATACAAAAAGGGAGCGGGGAAAAGCAATGCTTCTCCCCGCTCCCTTTTTGCAAACATTATTTTATTGCTTGCCGAAAATTCTCAAGCCGATCCGATTCACGAAAACAGCCGAATCTCGTGCAAGATACAGTCCATAGATTGCTCAGCAACCCGCATAGGTACGGCCGACTTCCTTTGTATCGATGCAGCATCCGTCCGCACCGAGCACAAAATCAAATGTCCCGTTCACATGGGTCAAAAGCATATCGCCCACTTCGATTTTTGCAGATATCGAAGACGGAATCTCAAAATGACAGAAGATACGTCCGCCCTTGCGCTCCCAACGGCTCACAATGTTGCCGCGGACCGTGGAAAACGCCGCATCCACATGATCCAGCCCATCCGCAAAAACAGGCTTGAGCGTGATCTTGTCGCAAGCAAACGAATCGTCGTCGATCCGTATACCCGCCAGATAATGATAGAAAAACGCATCGTAACTGCCGAACATCGGATGATCGAACGAATCCATTTCATCGCTCATCTCACTTTCCCATCTTTCCCAAACCGAGGTCGCGCCGTTCGCAAGCATAAAGCCCCAGCCCGGATATTCGGGATTTTTCAGCATTTTCAGAACGACATCGGTATAACCGTTATCCCCGAGCGCATAGAACAAATGCCTGTACCCGATATTCCCGCAGGAAGAATGATAGCCCAAACGCTCTACGTCTTCCGCAAGATTTTCCGCAACCTTCTTTCTGAATTCCTCCGGCACTACGCCCAGCGATAACGCCATGGCATTTGCCGTTTGCGTACCGCCCGCATAATTGCAGGTCTTTTCGTCAAAATACTTTTTGTGAATCGCCGCACGGCACTTCTCCGCTTTCATCGCGTACAGCGTTGTGTCCTCTGTTTGCCCCGCGATCTTTGCCAACCGCGCCATGAGCTTCAGATGCCAATACAGCGATAACGTCGAAACATACAGATTATCCGTATGGATGCGGAAACAATCGGGCGCCACCCAATCCCCGTAATAAGAGTACTTCATGATGTACCCTTCCGAACAGGACAGCAGGTATTCCGTCCACGCCTTGCAGTTCGCATATTCTTCCTTCGCCGTGCGTGCGTCGCCATAATATACGTACGACCAGAACGGCATTAAAAGATATGCCACACACACGGGATCTGCCGGACGTCCACCCGTATAATAAGGCGCCGTATCTCCGATGGCACCGTTTTCGAGCTGGGTATGCGTGATATCCCGCGTAAATTTCGGGAAAAACCGTTCCATGCCGCAGTTGTAAACCGTCTGATACAACCGCGATCCCAAATCGTTCAACCAGCCGAATCTTTCATCGCGCTGCGGACAATCGGTCAGAATGCCCTGCTCGTTGTTCAGCTCCGTAACCACCGCATTCTGATGCAGTTTCTGCAGCGTCTCATCCGAACAACGGAAGGATCCGGCAAGCCGCACATCCGTATGCACGTGCTCAGCCACCACCGAAAGCAATTCACACTTCCCTTCCGTTTCGATCTGCGCATATTGGAATCCGTGGAAGGTAAACCGCGGCGCATATTCTTCTTCGCCGTCGCCTTTGAGAATATAAATGTCTCTCGCCTTCGCACAACGCAGATTGCAGCGGTTCACGCTCCCGTCTTCCTTCAGTCTTTCGCCGAATTTCAAAGTAATGCGCGCGCCTCTTTCACCGCGGACGCGGATGCGCGCCCAGCCTGCAATATTGGCGCCGAAATCAGCGATCCAAACGCCTTCTCCGTGCTTTTTCAGGGAAACTGCAGGATAGCTGCCGGTAACGCGGACAGGCTCGATCGTCTGTGCTTCCAATTTTCCTGCAGGGGGCGAAGTATACACGGTAAACATCCAGCCCTTATCCCACGTCGGGACATACGCCGTCGTCGCCCAGTTCTTGGGCACCTGATCTTCGATCCTCGCGTCGTAAATCTCGCCGTCGTAAAAGCTGTTGTCGATGACCGGGCTTCCGCCGACCCACCAACCGCCGTTCACGGACGAATGAAATTCTTCCGTTTCTCCGTCCGCATAATCCACATAGATCTGAACCAATACTTTTTTCGCACCGAACCAGCCATGCGCCACTTCCACACCGAAAACATTGTCGCCCTGATGCATCAGACCGGTAAGGTCATGCGCGCGATACAGCACCCGCTGCGCATACTCCGTGATCGGAGGATCCAATACAGCGTCATCCGTCTTTACACCGTTGCAGAATACTTCACAGCACCCGACCCCGCACACATAGGCGCGAATCCGCGTAAATTCCTTTTCTTTGACCGGAATGATCTTGCGGTATAAGGTCGTACCGCCCTGGTTTTTCACCGGCATTGACATCCATGTGCCCTTCCAGTCGTCCGCATCCAGCCCCGTTTCAAAATAATTCACGCGACTCTCTGCCGTGCCGCCTTCGTAGCCCACAAACACCTTCCAGTAGCATTTCTGCCTCGAAACCAAAGCTTTCCCTCTGTATTCCGCATAAAAATCCGAAGCGGAAGAAACAACGCCCGTATCGTACAGATCCCCTTGTCCGCGCATAAGTTCCGCTTCCGAAGAAGATACGATCACCCGATACCATGCCTGTTTTTCGCCGTCCGATTCCGTTTTCCAGAAAAGCCGCGGCTTTCTGCTATCGATCCCCAAAGGATCGATCTGATATTCACATGCTGTTTCAGATACTTTCAACATAACTCCCGACCTGTATTTCTAGCATATTTTTGGGAGAAATGCCGCAAAAACGGCATTTCTCCTTTCAACTTATTCTCTTTTAACGTGCTTTTTTACGAAGAACCAGCACGACGCCCGCTGCCGCTACTATCAAAATTGCCGCTGCTGCCGCGCTTACACCCATGACCGCAGAACTGCATCCGCCGCCGTTCGTTACATTGACCGTCAGCTGTCCGCGCTTGGTTTCTCCGTCGATCGTAACCGCAATGCTGTACGTCTGTTCGCCCGTCGCAGAGGTGTCGATCGTTCCGGAAATCACGACGCGCTCATCGCTCAGCTTGATCGTCTCCGTCGAACCGTCCGTAAACGTTACCGTAATTTCGTATGCGGAAGGATCGAACGTCGAACCGACTTTCACTTCAATGCTGCCTTCCACTTTCGAAATGCCGCGTTTTACCGTAACCGTCATCGTTTTGACAATGTCCGCCATCGGATTGCCTTCTGCGTCCACGCCGCCCGAAAGCGTAACCGTGATCGTGGCCGTGCCGACCTTCATACCGATCATGTTGCCCTGCTGCGTTACCGTAACAATGCTCGAATCGGAAGACTCGTACGAGAACGTTCCGAGCGTCGCATCGGAAGGTACGCGCACCGCACCTACGGACGCCGTGCCGCCTGCCGTGATCGTCATGCTCTCACTCAGCTTGAAGTCCGTGTATTCCTTATACAGCTGCCACAGGCTCTTCGTGCCGTCTTCTTCATAGCAGTAATACGTATAATCCGCATCCAGATACCCTTCTACGATCAGATATCCTTCTCCTTCGATCGGGCGGTTCGGATCTACCGACTTGTTACCGATCCAGGCATAGATAGGCATACCCTGTTTGAACGTGATCTTGTCGCCCAATTTGTAGATGGGTGCATACGTCGTTCCTTTATAATGATCTTCCGACGAATATCCCATGTTGGTCGTCGCGCCGTCCGGCTTGATCATGACGAGCATGTTCGTGCTGATCTGCCATACACCGATGCGTTTGTCCTCGCCGCTTCCTTTATAAACTTTTCCGTCCGCCGTCGTATACTCGATATAAGACGCGATCGTGTTCAGTTCATTCTGCGAAAGCAGGTTGGTCGTGTTCGTGGAATAGCTCGAAAGACCGATCATCATATGACCGTTCCAGGTTCCTTCACCGGGGTTGCGGTCGTCGTCGATATCATAGCCCGATACGCCGATGCTGTTGAAAAGCCCAACTTGTTTGTATTCATAAACGACAACCGTGATCTCCGTTTCGAATTCGTTATCGTCCATGATCACAAGATGATATTCACCCGGAGTCTTGTAGCTGCCATCCGCTTCTTTAAAGGATTTGAACCAATCGTCTTTAATATCAAAAGGCGCGCTCTCCGAACCGTCCGCAAATATGTATTTACCCTGCAGATCGAATCCCTGCGTCAAAATGGACGTAGGCTTTTCATCCGTGCTGACCGGAACATAGTACTTGATCCCGTTTTCCGGCTGTTCGATCACAAACTGACGCTCTTCTTTTTCTTCCGGCGTCTCATCGCGAACCGTGATTTCGATCGTCTTGGAAATATCTTTATAGCTTACGGTAACCGTAACCTTGCCCGCCTTGATCGCGCTGAGTTTACCCTTATAATCGATCGTAGCGATCTTGTCGTCGCTGACTTTGTACGTATAGTTGACGTTGACGCCCTCATCCGCCTTTACATTGATCTGCAAAGTGGACCCTACGATCATTTCCGTCTTCTGATCTGCCGCGATGCTGAAATCCGTCGGCTCTTTCAGAAGCTGGAATTCGGAACCCGTGTAGATGTAGGTTACGTCTTCTTTGAGCGCTTCGCCCGGCAGGATACGGAAGCCTTTGCTGAACGTGAGCATGCTGCCTTTTTCCACTACGGCGATGTTGCCCGAATCATCCTTCTTGCGCACATAGAAACGCGCGACCGTGTTGTTCACGCGGCAATAATGCACGTTGCCTTCCGTCCCGTCGGGGAACGTGAACGTTACATAGTTGAGAATATCCGTGTCCGTATAATTCGGATCGCCGAAATTCTTCTCGTTGGATGAATTCGTATTTACAAAGAATACCGTATCGTTGTTTCCGTTTTTCGGATCCGACGTCGTAAGCGAAAGGATCTTCATGTCCGTGAAGGAAGAGAGATCTGCTTCGAATCCGTTGTCGCCGTAAACAAACACATAATCGATCGACGTTTTATAAACACACGATTTAGATACACTGTTAAAAGTAAATCCTGCCGAGATTTTCAGGATATCGCCCTTTTCGGGAGCATTCTGCGTCAGAGCAAGATCGTTCGAGCTTGCAAAATACATCAAAAGGTTCTTACCGTAACCCTGTACAACGCCTACATTCACGCTCTTGTCGCCGCGCGTATACGTTACTTTCGTCGTATCCGCCGTCAGGCTCGCCAAGGAGCCGAGATTGAGCATGTTCGTGGAAACACTCAATGTGATCGGATAAGAAGCGTTTCCGTTGCCCATGGCAACCGTGGAAATACGTGCGGGCACCGTGATCGCCGTGCCTTTGTATTCGCTCCATTCTTCCCCGTTATAGACAAAAGAAACTTCTGTCTGCACCGCTTCCGTCGCAAGGATGCGGAATCCCGGTTTGATGGTGATAACGCTGCCGACAGGAAGCGTGTTGATGTTCAGGTTCGTTCCGCCCGTACGAATAAAGAAACGAGCCACCGAACCGTTTACACGGCAATACCAGACATCCGCCGCCGTTCCGTCCGGGAAGGTGAACGTGATGTAGTTCAGAATGTTCGTAGCCGCATAATTATCGGTACCGAAATTGGTTGTGTTTGCGGAATCCGTCGTTACAAAGAAAATGGAATCCTTATCGTTGTTCACAACGTCTTCCGTCGTGATGGATTCGATCTTCATTTCCGTGAAGCTGCTGAAATCTTCCACAAACTTCGTGCCGTCATATACATAGGTATGACCCGCATCTACCGTGTAAATAAATGCGCTGTCCTTCGACTTGAACGAGAAAGTTTCGTCGATGATAAATTTATCGCCCTTCTCTGCACCTTCCGTCGCCAGATTCAATCCGCTGTTGCCTACCGCAAAGTAGCAGTAGAATTTCGTGCCGTGGCCCTGGATCACGCTTGCAGGGATGGAAACATCTCCGCGAACAAACGTAACTTTGGACAGATTCGCATCGATCAGATTGCCCTGATCGCCGAGCGAGCTTGTTACGTTCGTATTGACGTCCACACGCATCGGGTAAGACGAGTTTCCGTTGACTCTCTCCGCCGAGAGAATGCTCGCCGTCGCTTCCTGCGCTTCGGAAGGAAGTTCCGCACCTTTGATCCACTGTGCACCGTCATAAATGTAGTTGACTTCATCGTTGATGATGTAGCTGGTCGTGCCGTCTTGCGTGCTGAATACAAAGCCTGCCGCAATATTCAGAATATCGCCGCGCAAAAGCGTGTCCAGCGTCAAAGGCAGATCGGTACTCGTCTTGAAATAGCAATACATCTGCGTGCCATGGTCCTGAATGACGTCTGCACTCTTGGATGCAGATCCGCGGCGGAATGTAACCTTAGACATTTCCTGCGTATTCAGATTCTGTGCGCCGTTTCCGATCGATTTGTCCACATCCGTATTGACATGGATTCGGATGGGATAGCCGGAGTTGCCCGTACTTGTCGTAACGCCCACCACATTTGCGGCTGTCTCGCCCTCTGCAAACGCAGAGAACGACAGACACATGATCGCCGAAACTGCCATGCAGATTGCAAGAAGCAATACCAGCAATTTCTTAGTCCTGCTCATAAATTCTCCTCTCCTTAAATTTTTTTCTTTACTTACCGTATGCGTAACCGAATCTGCCGATCGGTGCACTGTCGCCGGTACAGTAATAGTCCATTATATCGAGATCTTCTTGTTTGCTTTCGCTGAAAGTCTGTTTCTGCACATTGTCGCTGACTTTGAACGAAAAAGAAACATCCTCGCCTGTCAGACCCAAAGCCGACAGCGCAATCTTATAAACGATCGTATTCCCGGACACATAGATCTCCGCCGATCCCGCATCCGTCCAGTTATAACCGCTTCCGCCGTATTTTTCGACGGACGTTACGCCGTTTTCGCCCGGTTTACGGTTTATAATGTAGTTAAAGCCTGCAAAAGAATTGGTCGTATCGCCTGCGCCGATCAGAAGATTCATCCAGTTGGTATCCGTTCCGTTGTATTCCGTGATCGGATCTTTTGTGTCCACGCGGAAATATACATATTCCGAATCGTGCACAACTTTAATAGAAACAATATCGTTCCTGTTGGAATGATCGACGTACGTATGCGCTACGTTTGCGGCATTTTCGCCGTCCCGCGCCATTGCGTCGCCCGAGAAATCCGCATATTCGAGCAGAATGTTCTTCCAATCGTCCAGATTTTTTATGTCGATCGTTTTGGTTACCATCTTGTACTTGGTGCTCTCTCCCATTTTCAGCTTGCGCGTATTCGCCGCCAGCTGCATGTAGAATCCGTCCCCGTACTCGACGCCCATCTCGATATCGCGCGAATACTCTGCGTTGTAATCGTCCACGAACCACACATCTTTGCCCGTGTAGCCGCTTGTGCTGTTTCCGCCGCCGGGTTTGCCCGTAACCGACTTGATCGCAGTCCATTCGTTCCAGCCCGTAACGAACACGTTCTTGACCATGCCCGCTTTGTCATAGGCGAATGCCTGCTCCCACTGCCAGTTGAAATTCGCACCCTGCCGCCAGTCCTCTTCTACCGTGGACCCGTTGTAGCCGCGCGAAGAATTGGGGAGCTGATCGGAAAAGAATACGCTCGATTCCGAATGCTGCGCCACGCTTACCGACGCATTTCCGTTCTGATGCGGCGCGGGAGATCCCCACTGCATCCAGGGGAAACCCTTAGTATCGTCCACTTTGGACGACGAAGGCCACTGCGATTCATAGAAATTATAATAGCTGTACAAAGGATCGCTTGTCGGCAGGACCGTTGCCGCACCGGATGAGAGCGACTGGTCCGTCGAGCCGATGTTCGCGGACGAAATGCCGACGATCACCGGACGGGTGTCCCCGTCAAAGCGGAACCAGAGGCTGTCGTACTGCCCCGATACATAGAACGCATTGTAGATCCTGCGCACCGTGTCCGCCGAAGAAGAATTCGTGTAGAAAGAAACTTTCGGCACGTTCCAGCCCTGATCGGCATACTTTTGCAGCGTTTCCAGAATCAACTTCACGACATCCTCGTAAATGAGCGTGTTCGTGCAGTCAAACATGATGTAATCGATGCCCGCCATCGTCAGAAGTTCCACATGGCGGTTGATCACCCAGGGATCGCGCATGGAATAGTATCCGTAGAGCGGCTCGCTCGCAAAGTGGAATTGACCCGTCGGGCTCTGCCCCGTCTCATCGTTGGTATCATACAGCGGCGAATCGTCGCCCAGCTTTTCCAGTTTGTTCACATCGTAGATGCCCGTCATGCTCTGCGAACCCAGCCACAGGAAATAAAACAGGCCTACGTATTTCTTATCCGCATTCGTGGGATCGCGTACTTCCACCGTTCTGCCGTAATCGTCCGTAGCCACCAGGTTCGCCACACTGTATTCCTGCGGCGTAAGACCGCGCGTATCGTACTTCAAATCTGTTTCTCCGTCTCCGCCGTTACCGCCGTTCCCGCCGCGCGCACAGCCGCACAACAATGCAGCCGATAACGCGCATACGGTAAACATCTTTAAAAATTTTTTCCCTTTCATCCGATGCTCCTAACCTTTCAGACCGTCCATCGCAACCCCTTCGATCAGCTGCTTCTGGAATATAAAGAACAGTACCGCCGGCACAAGGCTCATGATAACGCCTGCCGCCATACGGATGTGAACCATATCGTTCCCCGTTGCGCCGTTCTGCAAAAGATAGAACACTTTATATGCGAGCGTCGCAGGGAAGCTGTCGTCCAAACGCCAGACCAACGGGCCATAGTAATCGCCCCAGTTCGACGTGAACACGTTGATCATGATATAAATCAGGATGGGCTTACAGAGCGGAAGCCCGATAAAGAAGTATCTGCGCAAAGATCCTGCGCCGTCGATCTTCGCCGCATCGTCGATATCCTTCGGGATGCTCTGCAAAAACGAACGCGCAAGGAATATGTAGATCGCACCGCCGCCCGTAATGTTCGGGATCGTCAGCGGATACAGAGTATTCAGCCAGCCGATCTTCGAATACAGGACATACAGCGGAACCTGCGTAACCACGCTCGGAAGCATCAGCGTCGAGAGCATGAACGCAAAAATAATGTTTTTACCGATAAATTTGCAGCGCGCAAACCCGAACGCCACAAACGTAGCCGAAAGCGGAACTGCGATCAGGTTGAAAATGATCACCAGCATCGTGTGCCCGAACGCAGCAAGATATCCGCTGTCCTGCAGGATCTGGGCATAGTTCGAAAACTGCGGAACCGCCGGGAAAAGCTTGAACGTGGAAGAAATAACTTCTTCCTGCGTCATCAGGCTCTTCATGACCATGTAAAAATACGGAAACACCAGGATCAGCGCAATAATGATCATCAAAATGTGCATCAGCACTTTAAATACGATCTCGCTGCGCTTGACTTTGATATTGATATCCAGAGATGAATTTTTTATCGCTTGCATCGTCAGTCCTCCCTGTATATCCTCGAACGGGCAAAGAACAAGAGCAGAGTCAGGATGCCGATAAAGATCAGCAGGAACCACGACAGCGCGCTCGCATAGCCGTATTTGCTGTTCACGAACGCTTCGTTGTAGATCAGAACCGCAAACATGTACAGCGAATTGCGGTACCCTTGTCCGTTGTACGCATAGGTGAGCGTACCGTTGTACTGCAGCGTTCCGATCAGCATCGTTACGACGTTGAAGAATATCATCGGGAAGCTCATCGGGATCGTAACATGCAGGAAGCGCTGGATCTTGCCCGCGCCGTCGATCTTCGCCGCTTCGTAAAGCTGTGCGGGGATCGCCTTGAACGCCGAAAGCCACAAGATCATGCCGCCGCCGATGCTCCACATATTCATCAGGAAAATGGAACTGATCGCCGTCCATGAACTTTCGCTTTCAAAAAACTGACTGTGCAGACCGAACAGCCCCAGAAACTGGTTGAATACGCCGTTGGTCGCAAAAATATCCTTCCACAAAAGACCGGATACCACTCCAGGTATCACGCAGGGAAGATAATAGATCACACGGAACACGCCTACGGTCTTGTAAGGAAGATTGACCAGCGTTGCCAGCAAATAGCTGGATACCAACACGATCGGCACACTTACAAACGCATAGAAAACCGTGTTGCCGAGAACTTTCCAGAAAACCGGATCGGTCGCAAACATATAACGGAAATTGCCCAGCCCTACCGGATAGTAGTAGATGGCGCCCGTATAGTTAAAGAAAGACCAGATCAGCGACTGTATCATCGGATAAAGCGTAAAGATGGCAAGACCGATGACCAAAGGAGCCACAAACATCCAGCCTTCCCGGTTTTCTTTCCAGATCTGCTTGATTTTACCGGAGCGCGGCGACGGCTTTTTCGCCGCACTCTCGGTTACATTCTTTTCTTCCGCCTCAGACGATGCTGTTGAATACATCTTGCACTTCCCCTTTGAACAGGTTGTATGCGGTGTCTGCCGTTTCCTTCAAAGCATACGCACCGACATACGTATTCATCGCATTCACGATCCCGCTCGTGAATTCGGCCTTGGTGTCTGCCAGGAACGGAAGTCCCATTTTATAGTCCGCTCCCCATACATACGCTTCCATGTTGAAGGAAGCACTGTACTGTTTGTGCCAGTTCGCTTCCGCATTGTCGATGGAAAGATCGCTGCGGATGGAAGGCAGAGTCAGTCCGCCGTCCGAAGCCACTTTCTGCTGTCCGTCATAGCTCATCAGATACGCAAGGAATGCCGCCGAAGCATCCAATTTCGTCTGGTCCGACGCGGTCGCCTTGTTCATGGCATATCCTGCAAATCCGTTGCCGATCACGGAGCTTTCACCGTTGATCAGAGGGAAAGATACTACATCAAATTTGGATTCTTTGGTCGCCTGATTGACCAGCGACGCTTTATTATACAGCTTGTCGATCGCCGTCGACTGGAAATACAAAGCGCCTGTTCCGCTTTCAAAACTCGACTGGCTGGAATTTTCACCCGCCACATATTTGTTGTCGACAAGATTCTTTATAAATGCCACGATCTCGTCGCTCTTCTCTTTCGTCAGAGCAAATTCACCGTTCTCGTTCAGCACTTCGCCGCCCAGGCTCTTGATGATCGGGTATGCCACCGATTCCCAAGTCAGGTTCGCGTCTACGGGGTAAAATTCCTTGTTATTAAAATCCGGATCGCTCGTCGTATCGTAGAAATTACGCACAGATTCGCAGATCGTGAGGAAGTCATTCCAGGTCCAGCCGTCCTTGACCAACGACATGTCCGCGCCCGCTTTCTCTAAGATCTCTTTATTGTAGAAGCATACCACCGAGTCGATCGAACGGGGGATCGCATACCGATTCTCGCCGACCACGCCCATTTCTTTAAAATCCGAAGAAAAATCGGTTTCATAATTGAACACGCCCGCCTGCGTTCCCTGCTCTATAAACTGATTCAGATTGAGCGAAATGCCGTTGCTGATCAGGAAATAGTAGTTGGACGAGTTCGTCCAAACGATGTCCGCCAGGATCCCTGCCTGCGACTGCTGGAATACGACCGTGTTGTAACGATCGATCGTCAGCGTGTTGATCTGTACATCGATCAGCGGATACTTTTGGTTGAATCCCGCGATCAGCGCGTTCATGATCTTGCGCTCGTATTCGTCGTCGGGGATCAGCACTTTGATCGTTGTCTTCGTGCTTGCAGGAAGATCAAAATTTATGGTATATTTCACTTCTTCGGTTGCATCTCCGGGACGCTTGTACGAGCATCCGACTGCCGCAACCACCATTACCAATGCCAAGAGCAAACAAGGGATCACCTTCAAAAATCTTTTCATTGTCTTCTCCTTTATCTTTTTCCGCTGCCGCGGATTTTTCTGTTAATTTGGCAGTCAGTGCGCCAGCACTGACTTTTTACTTGGAAAGTAAAAACTTTTTTGTTTTCAGACCGTTTTGTAATCGCAGATCGCCGTCATGATGTTCATCGCATATACGCGGTGCAGGAAATCGTTCGGGTGATTGACGTTGCTCGAAGAAATTTCGCAATATCTCTTGATCTGCAGGAAATTCTTGCCTACCGTCTGCATGTTGATGTATTTCACACTGCCGTCGTCGTATTTCTGCGAAAGCTCTTCCAGCTTCCTGCCGTAATTGTCGAACAGTCCCGCCTCCTTCTCATACAGAGGATTGCAAGGGAAAGAATTCACAAGAATGATGTCGCAATTCGGATTCGCCGAGCGCACTTTGAGCATAATGTTCTCAATATTCGACTGGTATTTTACCGCCGAAACGGGAGGCTCCGCCGTCGCGTCGTTCATGCCGTATGCGATCACGCACAGATCGGGTTTCGCGTCCAGCACACGGTTCAGACTCAGCAAGCCTTCTCCTGTCAGGGGCCATTCGCTCTTCGTGCCGCCCTTCGCACCGCTCGTGTATGTAACGTTCACGCCGTAAACCCTTTCGATCTCCGCACAAACCTGCTTCGCATAGCAGGGAGTGTTCGGCTCCACGTGCAGGTTGTCTCCCGTGGATGAGCTTCCGTCCGTGATGCTGTCGCCGATAAACGCTACGCTCACGTCCTCGCCCGCCGCCAGCTTGCTGCGGAAATTCATCAGCATCGTCCCGTCAAAGGTGTTGAACAATCCTTCCGGGAGTTCGCTGATATCGTACGCATACGTGATCGAAAGATACCTTCCATAGAACAGGCTGCTCTCGGTGTAAACATACGCGCTCGCATCGCCCGGCTGTCCGCCCCAGACCGTGTATTTACTCACGGAATCGGGTGCCGTGCTGTATTCGTATCCTTCCGGAATGTCCACGCCGTGCTCGGCATTTTCGGAAAGAAGTTCGATCGAAGAACCTTCCGGAATGACCAGCCGCTTGTTTTCTTTATCCACCACATAGTCTTTTCCCTCTTCATACGTTACGGAAAGTTTCTGGTCCATCACCGAAACCACCGTCAAAGGCGTATACAGAAGGTTTGCATAGGCGTCCCCGTTGTCGTAAAGGATCGGCAGCGCCAGTTCGTTGTAAATGACGTTTCCGAGCCAATAGGGCTTTGTCATCGAGCTTTCATACGTTTCCTTCACATATTGCAGACTCATATAGTCGGCATTGTAGAAAGGAAAATCCGCAATGTTCGGCTTCGTTTTATCGCCGTCATCCGATTGTATCGGCTCTCTGGCGCAGCCGGCGCCGAGAACACATACCGCCGCAAAGGCCAACATACATGCAAATATTCGAATCAGTTTCTTTTTCAATTTGCTTTCCTCCAAACAGTAAACAAGATACCCGCCAAAAGCAACACTCCGGAAACAGCAAGCGCAGAAGAAACAGCGACGCTGCTGCATCCGCCCGCACTTTCGTCCGCACTTCCGCCCTCCTCAATACGGAATGTTACACTTTGGCTGACCAGCCCGATTTCGCCTTCTCTGCGGCACACCAGCACCGCTTCGGTATTCTTATCATTCAAATAGATCACTTTCGCCGGAACGGTCGTCGATTCACCCTTGTAAGTGATCGCAGGGATCTCGATCGTGTCGCCGTCCTGAGGCAATGCTTCTACGGAAATTACCTGTCCGATCTGCAATTTTTCTATTTTATCGGAAGCATACCGCGGATCGTCCGTCGTAATGCCCGTTACCCCGTAACGGAACGCTTCCGTCATAGAATTCAAATCATATGTCCACATCCACAGCGAATACCCTCTGTCCGCAAACGTACGGAACACGTCCAGGTATGCACTGCTCGTCGTTGTGCCGTTACCGTATTTGGTGCGGATGTTCGTCGCTTTCAGGCTGCTGTCGATATTGAACGCCATATCGATGCCCGCACCGCGCGTTTTAGCCGCCGTCAGAGCCGTATCGCCGTCCGTGAGATACTGCAGCAGCGATACCGACGTATTCGGCAAAAGCTCCCGCGCAAGATCCAGCTGGGTCTCATAGAACGAGATCAGCACAATGCGGTCCGTCATGTCGTATTGACGCACTTTCGCCGCAAACAAAGGCACGAGATCTGCTTCCTTGCCTTTGAGCTCGATCACCATCACCAGTTCATCGTTCCCCGAAGACAGCACCGCGTCGAATACCTCTTCCAGCGTCGGAACTTTGCAGCCGTTCGCATTCGGAAGATCGATCGACTTGATCTCATCCAGCGTGAGCGAATTCACGTTCACGTTCTGACCGTTGTACGATATCTGATCGTTGTGGAATACCACGACCTGACCGTCTTTTGTCAGGCGGATGTCGATCTCGACATGCGTCGCCCCGATCTTCGCCGCTTCCGCTACCGCTTCCGCGCTGTTTTCCAGGTACAGCATGTGATCGCCCTTGTGCGCCGCCACAAACGGCGTGCGCGTGATCACCATCGGATATCCGTCCGCATCTGTATCCGAAGCCGCCGCGATTTTCACGAACAGATCCCGCACTGTCTGCACGTCCGACGTGATGATCCCGTAGGCTCCCGAACCGATCGCGTCCGCAACCTGCGCCGCGCTTCCGTCCGTCTCGACCCACACGCTCTTGAAACGTGCCTGCAGATAGCGCACATTGTCCACGCTCGCGTCCGCGTGCGAAAGAACAAGAACCTGGATCCCCAGTACGTTCGCCGTCTTGAGCTCCTCAAGGCATTTCTGCGTCGTAGAAGCCGATGCGGGCGCATAGAACAGATCCGCTCCGCTCACCGCCGAAGAAGCAGCATTCAGCACCGTGATGTCCGAAGAAAGCACACCCGGGTTTTTGATCTCCTTTTCTTTTGCAAAGTCCGCATACAGGGCAAGTGCGGTATCGTCCGAAACCTCCGCAATCACGGAAGCCCCTTTCGGCAGCTTCGCATACGCCTCTTCCAGCGTGCACAGAACTTTTCCCCGCGCGTCTTTCACGCTGAGCACTTCGTCCTGCACCCCCAGCAAAAACTTGACGGAAGATACTCCTGTAGTCTCCTGCATCGAATCCAGAACACTTTCGGTCTCTCCTTCCAATATCACTGTCGGCTGACCATACAGCAACGAAACATTTTCGGTCTCCGCTTTCGGCTGTAAACCAAGGAAAGGAATCCCTCCCAGCACCAACGCCAAAACCGCTCCCAAAAGCACGGGCAGCTTTTTCATACAGTTTTCTCCTTTACACTTTTCCTTATGGCTCTATTATAACGCCTTATCTATTTCATAACAATGAATTATTTTATGGAAAACTTGAACTTTTTTATGATTTTTACTGGAAAATATACCTATTTATAACATTTATTTAAGAATATATGAACGATAACCTAAAAGATAACCTTTTTGAAAATTTGACAATGCCGACCCGTTATTATATAATAGTGTTAGGATTTGAAAATTTGGCCGGAGGTCTGTCATGAACGAAAACATCAACCCCTTCGAAAGCATAAAGCCGAAAATCATGGAAGCCGGATGCGACAGCGTGGACAGTTCCTGGCACCGTTTTGTCGCCTTTTTTCCGTATTACAGGATCTACTACATTGTCAGCGGGCATGCGGTCATCTTTTTAGAAAACAATAAAAAACTTGAGCTTGTCCCCGGGAATCTTTATTTCATCCCGGCTTTTTCCCTGTTCGACGCGCATTGCGACCAGATCTTAAAACATTACTGGATCCATTTTAACCTGGACATCACCACCGCCAGCTATCTTTCTGTTTTCCAGATAAAAAACATTGTCCCCGCCCTGCCCACCGACGAGCCCATCATGGACCTGCTCACAAAGCTTGTACAAAAGCCCGACGAACGGAAAGGGATCTCCGACTGGCTCGCCTGCGAAGGACTCCTGCGCTTTCTCATTTCCAAATTTCTGCCGGAAAACAGCGACGACGTCTATGCCAGTTCCGCGCGGTTTGTGCCCGTTCTCAAATACATCGACGACAACATCCAAAATACCATCACCAACGCCCAGCTGAGTGAACTCATGTACCTGAGCACGACCTATTTCAGCAGTCTGTTTACAAAGCAATTCAGAATTTCGCCCCAACAGTACATCCTGCAAAAACGGCTGAATATGGCGATCTCCATGCTCTTCGAGAGCAACCGCAGCGTGCGCGAGATCTCTTATGCCTGCGGCTTTGAGAGCGAAAATTACTTTAACCGACAATTTCGGAAGCTGACCGGCATGCCGCCCGGAAAATACAGAAAAATTTCTCAGATGCTCAATCTTCCGCGCCGCTGAAAAATGCCGCCGTATGCAAAACATTGCGCACCGCGGCCTTCCATGTTTTGGTACGAAAACAGGCCTCTCTGCATGCAAAGGTCTGAATGCCCTGCTTTACCGCGCACAAAAAAGGCGCTGTCCTTCGCAAACAAAATTGCGCAGGACAGCGCCTTTGCCTTCATCACGGTATGTGCCTCCGCACGCTTTTTGCGTGCGGAGGCATTTTTCATGATTCTTTTTCCGCCAAAATACATTCGATCTTTTCCAGACCGAACGGGAACGTCTTGTACGCCGGATCGAACCATTCGCTCTTTCCGTCTTTCCAGCTCATGCTCATCGTAAAGCTGAACGGCGAAACGCCGTCTTTTTCGTTTGCCTTCAGGTGGAACGGCCCGAACATGTTGCGCAGGCTCGCCGTTATTTTCAACGCGATCTTGTTCGTTCCCTTCTTCAGTTCCACTTCCGTGCAGTCGTTGAGCGCGCAAGAATATTCCTTCCCGTTCACCGTGAAATGTACCGTCATGTAGCTGCCCGTAAAGCGCAGGCACGCACGGCCGCCCTCTAGCGACTCGATCTCCGCCGCATATTCCGCATCGCCCGCAAAGAATTTATAACCGTCTTTATCGATACCTTTCACGGACGGCGTGTGCGTGCAGGCCGCCAGACGGCGCTGTGCATCCACTTCGAATTTTCCGCGCAGATACACGGGATAAATATATGTATTGTATACAAGGCAGTTGCGCACGCTTTCCGTCGCTTCCGGATCAAAAAGCGCAAAACGTACCCCCGGATCCTGGTAGAAATCCACAGAATAGATGAACTCGTTCTCCCCTTCGCGGATGAGATCGGAGATGTCTGCTTCTTCAAACAGCATATCAAACGAGCTCTGCCCGAACGAAAGCTCTTTTCCGTTCAAGAGGAATTCTGCGCCTCTGTCTTTTTCGCGCATCAGGCGTACGGGAACTTTGTCTTTGACCGTAAACGTATACCGCACATACAGCTTGCCGCGGTAATCTTTGCGGATCAGATCTTCCGTTACTTCACTGAAATAGCGCGGCTCCCCGAACGTCTTGCCGTCCGTCGACACGTTGACGAAATCCAGCGTCAGATTGTTCTCCCCGATCTTCACGAAACGGAACCGATCGGTAATGTCCTCTGTCTTTCCCGCCGCAAATACGCTCTTTTCCGCGTTCCTGCCCAGCAGCAGCACCGCACTGCCTTCCGGAGCAAGTTCCAGCGTTCCGTCGATCTTTTCTTCGCGCAGCGTAACCGGATCCAGCTTCGTAAATTTATCCGCCAGCGTGATTTGCGATACCTTTTCGCTTTCGTTAAACAGATACAACATCGTGAAATTCTTACCCTTGCGGTATGTGTACTCCACCGGCACGCTCGCTTCGAATTTCACCGCACCGTCCGCCGCAATTTCGTCCAGCGTCGCGTTCTGCCGCAAAAACGAATAATCGTCGCGCTTTCCGTCCGTATACTGCGGAACTCCGTCGTAGAGGCAGACTTTCCCGCCCTGCGACGCGTATTCTTCCAGTACCTTCTTCGTCGACGCGTACAGGTTGGATATGTACGGAACGATCACATACTTATACTGCATTCTGCCCAGCACGATTTCCCCGTCCTGCGCACGCCCGTGCCGCTTGAGAAGCGATTCGTCCGCCAGATGATAGGCGATCCCTTTCTCCTTGAGGATCGACTGCAATTCCATCAGACGTATATCGTAAATCCGCGCAGCCTCTTCGTCGTTGCGCTTATATTTGAGATAAACGCTCGAAAGAGGGCTGATCACCAATGCGTTGACCTGCTCGTCGCTGTTGGAAAGCAGATACCCCAAATGGGTGAAATAGTCGTTGAAATCCGCGAAATCATCCCGCCACGGCATGTGCTCCGAAAAGCAAGGCGGATGATCGTACTTGCCCTGTTCCGCAAGAGAGTAGGAATACAAGTGATGACACATCATCGTAACGCCGCGCACAAATTGACCGTCGCCGATCGCACGCAGGCGCCGCGGCGGCACATCGTATCCGCTGCAGCCGAATGTTTCGGTCAGAGCCTGACGCTTACCGAGCTGCTCGCGTGCACTTCCCAACTGCTTCGCCGAAAGCCGTGCCGAAAAATTATCCGCCAGATCGTCGATCGCGGGGATCGTCTCGAACTCGTACGTCTCCGTAACGCCCGCGCCGCCCCACATCTGAGTAAACAGCCAGCTTTCTTCCACGCTGTGCCCCGTAAAAGCGCAGCCGTGCCCTTCGCACCAGTCATACAGCCTCTTGTAATAATTGCGGACGTATGCGCCGTGGATCAGCTTATAATAACGTTCGCGGAATTCAAAATCCGCTTCGCCGTCGAAAAACAGATGGATCAGCCCGTCGCGCAGATCTTCTCCGTACAGCGCTTTGTATTCGTCGTCCAAAACCACCGAATACGGCGTCGCATACCGATAATACTGCGGCTCGTCCGTAAAAAATCCCGCAAATTCTTTGCCGAACCTGTCCGCGAAACGTTCGTAATACTTCTCATACGTCATTGCGATGAACTGATCCATCACGGCAGGATTGAGTATGTCCGTATTCGCAGGCGAATAGTTCAGCCGCACCGCGTAAACTTTCTGCCCCTTCGCCTCTTCCGCCGAACGGATGCGCTCGAAACCGCTCTCTTTGGACACAAAACATGCCATCGCCTCGCCGTCAAAACCTTCTTCCAATGTCAGATATGTAGCCAGGTTCTTTTTGTCTTTTAAAAGTTCCCCGCCGACAAATCCGCTCGGCCAGCCGTTTTCGTCATATACCCACGCGCGCATGTTCAGCTCTTTCGCCTTGTCCAGGCACGCCTCTATGCACGCGAACCACTTCTCGCCCAGATACGGCGTTTTCAGCCCTGTCCGCGCATGCATGATAAATCCGCCCAGATGGCGCTTTTTCATCGCTTCGATCTGCTTTAAAAGCTCCGGGATCTCCAGTTCGTTGTTCCAACTCCAGAACGGGATCCCCGCATAATCCCTCAGATCCGCATTTTTCAATTCTTCAATGATGTCTTTCATTCCGCACCTTTTTATTCTTTCTTCGCTTTCCTTCGCCTTCGGACAGGTCTTTGCGAAACCTTTCGCTCAACGCCCTGCCCTGCGATCGCCATCCCGACGCTGTCTGCAGCATTTCGGATAAAAACGCCGCGAAAAACAAATCCGCTTTCCGTTGCGAAACTCATCAGATGTTGTCAGGCTTATCTTCCAGTTTCAAATCGTAATCGCCGAGCTTCTTCACTTTAAAGCCGTTCTTTTTGTATTCTTCATAATTGAACGCTTCCAGTTCGTCGATCGCAAGCTTGTGGAATTCATAGAAATTGTGCCACCATTCGTAGCCCGAACCCAGATGCGCGTTCAAATACGCGTCCACGATATCCTTTGCCATCTGCGGCGCGACATAGAACGCACCCATCGCAAGAACGTTGACGCCGTTGCCCGTGATCGCGCGCAATGCCGCCGGAACGCTTTCTACCACGCCTGCATGCACGTGCGGGCATTTGCTTGCCGCAATATGGATCCCCATGCCCGTGCCGCAGAAGATCAGCGCACGTTCAAACTCGCCTTCCGCGATCATGCTGCCGACGCGCAGCCCGACGCGATGGAACATCAGATCGGTATCCTTCGGATCGCTGTCCTTTTTCACGCCGACGTCCGTTACCTTCCAACCCTTCGACGTCAGATATTCCACAACCACTTCTTTCAAAGGAAATCCGGCAAAATCTGCTCCGACCAGAATCTCTTTGTCTGCAATTTTTTTCATTTTTTTCTGCTCCTTTTTTTATTTTTATCAACAAAGGGCGCCGCGTTTGCCTGCGCTCACGCTCAGCCCTGCGTTTCCCGTTTCTGTTTTGTTCTTGCGGCGTTCATCCTTTCCGCCTATAAAAATCCGTACTGCCCCGCGCAATAAATTTCGCATGCAGATCGGTATCTTCCTCCGCGCCGAGCCCCGCAATATAATTGATATACAGCCGCGCTTCTTTCTCTGTATCCGTCGCCACCGTCGACAATCCCGGATCAAAAGCTTCCGCCAGCCGAATATTGTCAAAACCTACGACCGCCGCATCCTCCGGCACCCGCTTGCCCGCCTTTTTCCATGCGCTCATGAATCCAAGAGCCATCATGTCGTTGATACAAAACACCGCGTCAATTTTTCTGCCTTCTTTGATCAGCTTTTTTGCCGCGTCCTGCCCGACGTCATAAGCGTCCTTCCGCGGATATTCTCCGTACAGGATGTCCTCCGGCAACGGCGCTCTTCCGTGCTCCGCCATGTATTTTCTGAAAAACGGAATGCGCTGATCGTTCACGGCGAAATCTTCCGTAACCCCCGCTATAAACAAAACTTTCTCCGCACCGCGCGAAAAAAGCAATTTGAGCGCTTCCCTGATCGCTCCGTCATACGAGAGCGACATCCGAAAATCCGTCTTGCCGTCATCCGCACGGATCAGTTTCGCCCCGATCTCCCGCAAGTATGCCTTGTACCGCCCCGGAAACGGCGACGAGTAATTCACGACCCCGGCTACCCGGTTTGAAATCACTTCTTCCAGCACCCCCGGCATCTCCTCTCCGTATGCCTTGAATACCGAAATCACGTAATTGTATTTTTTCGCTTCCTTGATCATCGCTTCCACAACCTGCAGATAATACGGATTGGAAAGCTCAGGCACTATGATCGCAATTCTGTTGCTCTTGCGGCTGACCAGACCCGATGCAATCCGATTGGGGATATATCCCGTCTCGTCGATCACCTTCTGCACCCGCCTGCGCGTCTCTTCCGATACGTATCCCTTCCCGCTCACAACGCGCGTTACCGTCATGGAAGATACTCCCGCAAGCCTGGCTACCTCTTTCCTGTCAACCATTTTGCCGCTCTTTCACCCCCTGCCGTTCTTTACGTTGGCTCTGTGTATGTTCACGAGAACATAATAACACCGGATCGCCCGGATGTCAATCTTTTTTTCAAAATTTTCTTCAAAGAAACCGATCCTTTCAAAGTCCTGCTTGCTGCTCTTCAGCATGTTCAGCGCACGTTTGTTCTCATAATACCGCACGGCGTTGCGCTCCTTGTAAAACTCCGCAACTTCCTCCGCCGTGAGAGGATAGATCCTTCGCTTCCCTGCCGAGATCATCTCTTCCAGATTGAAATTGATGAGATAATGCAGGCGCGAGGCGGACAGTTCCGTCACCTGCGCGGGCTTACCCTCTTCGGTCATATTGACGTTGTAATACTCCACTCGGCCGTTATGCAGGCGGCAGTTCTCGATCTTATACTTTACATACCGATAGCGGCGTTCCCGCTTTCCGTTCTCCAGTACCGGGCGCGTCTCAAAGCGAAACAAAAACTCCGCGCCGATCCCGTATTGAAACTGTTTTACTCCGCTCATTTCTCCCACTCTCCTGCTGTTTTTCCAATAAAACGGCCCAACGGCTTTCTTTTACCCGTCGCAATCATTACCAATTCATTAGCGGGATCTCAAAGAGAGTCGGCTTCCCCGTTACCGTTCACACGTTGCGGCACACATATGCGGACCGTCTGGAAGAGGCGGGGATCCCGCCGAAAATAAAACAATACCTGCTCGGCCATGCAGATCTTGACACTACACAAAACGTCTATACAGATACGCAGGCACATTATATACAGGCCTTTTTGCCGCAGATCCGCGGGATATTTGACACCAAATAACGCAGCTTCTGACGCTAAAACTGACACGTTCTACCGTCTTTTTCCAAGAAAAATACCAAAAAGGCAAAAAAATAACCCACAACATATAGCAGTTTATTTTTAAACATACTATATGTTGTGGGTTTGGTGGACAGAAACCATACAAATCCGAACCCCTTTTACAGTTTTTCGGAAAAATGGTTCTGCGCTATCGTTGATCTGCCTGAAAAACTGTAAAGGCGCTCATTCTTCGTCGATTTCGGTTGTCAGAGCATTCTTTATGAAAAAAGATATCCCTCCCTTCTACGGGGCTCTTTTTTATTGCCGCAAGAACTCTCTTGTTGATTTTGTTCCGATCGGTACAGTTTTTTTAAAAGGCGTGTTCATAAAATAATTTCCAAGCCAAGGCGGGGCGCGGCTTTATTTTGCAAAACAAAGCCGCGCCCCGCCTGTTCCTGCCTGTCAGGTTTCCGTCTCTTCAAGAAATCTGCCCGTATAACCGTGCTCCGAAGCGTATTTACAGCATTCCAAGACGATCTCGCGAAACTTCGGAATATAATGGCTGTATTCGGGATAAAAGTACTGCTCATGAATCATAAATTCGAGGAACCCGCCACGATGCGCATCCTGCGCCGCTTTTTCAAGCTCCGCAACATTGGCCTTCGGCTGCGTCGCCAGATTCACTATGCGATCGATTTTCGCATACGTAACGTCGAAATCGCGGTCATACCAAAAGTCGCGCGCGCCGATATGCGCCACAAATTCCGTCGGGTAACAGTAAGATACGTGCGGCCGCCCTTCCCCATCGATATCGAAACACCCCGCAAGATACCGATAGCCGATCTGTCTAAGCGCGGCCACTCCTTGCGGCGTCAGGCCGCCGAAATGGATCGTAGTCTCGTGCGCCAACGTCCTTTCCCCCGCAAAACGCACGATCTCCTGATGCACGGCCAGACAGTCGGATGCAACGGTCTCTGCATCTGCGTCCCGATACGGAAAACTCGGATACTCTTTTCGGGAATGGAAAGACAGATTCAGCCAATCCGCGTTTTCTTCCCACTCTTTCCGGAATGTATCCGGCATCATAGTCAGATTAAAATACGGTGGATCGGGCGTGAATCCCTTAAGGTCCTTCGTTTCGTAAAAGAGGTTCAGATGTACCTTTGCACCGTACTTTTCATGCGCCTCACGATACAAGGCAAGATACGGATTTTCAAATACGGAGTGATATTCGCGTGCATGCTCTGCGATATCTTTCAAAAACAGAATGTTGTCGTCGGAAGATAATCTGTACCCCTTTTCCGCATGCCGCAAACGCTGCACCGAAATTTTCGCCGTATTTCCGCTGCCGCTGACCGCCTCCAGAACCGTCTCACCGAAACAAAGAGGAATTTCCGCAATAAATTCCTCCCCGTTTTTTTTCGCAGAAATCCCGTTAACGGTCATCTTTTCCGCATTGCTTTTCACCCTGACGGGAACAAGCAGCTTGTCCCCACTGATCTTTCCGTCGGCCGAATTCAGACAGTCGCCGTCAAGGGGAAACAAAAACGTAATTTCTCCTCTGCCGAAATAATCTCTCATCGCTTTTCCTCCGCTTTACAAGCGCACGTAAAATCCGACCCTCTTTCGCGGCACGAAGTCAGTTTAAGCAGCCAGCCCTTCCAGATAATCGGCCAATACCTTTGCCGCTGCGCGGTTGTCCTCGATGCGCGGATGATTTGCCGCAGATTTCGGAAGTTGCAGCACGGTCACGTTTCCGTCCGAAAACTCTGCCGCCACACTTTCCAGCGCGGCCATATTTTCCGTGATCATCATTCCGCCCGCAAGCACGATCTTCGTATCGCTGCCGTACACTTTTCGCAATTCTTGGCAAAAAACCTTCATTTCCTGCTTATAGCGCGCCTCGTCCTTATCGTACCAGTAATCGTTCGTTCCGATGTTGACGATGACGATGTCGGGAATGTACCGACTGAAATCCCATTCCGGATTTCCCGCCCCCGTCGCAAGAAAATCATTTTCCGAAAGGTATGTTTTGTTCCAATTGTCTTTCATTACGAACGGGCGCCCCCACGCCGAATAAATGCCGATCCCCGTGCGCGCCATCACGTTCAGCTCCGCATTCAGTTCGTTTGCGGCAAGCCAGGCATACGTCATGCACCCGTTTTGGATTTTATCGGCAGAATCGTCCGGTTCCTGCGGCGTGGTGCGCATGTTCTTATGCCCCGCCGTGATCGAATCGCCGTAAACTTCCAGTTTAAGAGCCCCGTACTTCGGACGGTCAAGAAAATACCCGTCCGTTTCCAGCGAAACAAACCCCAGTGAGGTCGTATATGCTTCGGTGATCTTGCATACACGGATCGTGTGTTCCCCTCTTTCCAGGTCTTCGGCAAGCACATATGTCTGCGTCGATTTGTTCCTGGTTAAATCCAGGACATGCTCCGCAGGCGAGGCTTCCCCGTCTGTAAGCACGCAGATCTGCGGCGTCTTATCCCCCGCCGAGACAATGCGCGCGATAAACCTCGTTCCGTAAAAATGCGCTTCGAATCCGCTCGCCGTATTGTAGCAATTTACCGCGCCCGCCGCCGTAAAAGTGCGTCCCAACCATTTTATCTCCGCCTCGGTACCGTCGAGCGTTTCATAGCGCGAAGGGTTCACAAAAACCGTGCACGTCGCAAAAATTTTTTCGTTCGCATCGTTTCGGGCGACGGCATTGGCCGTGATCGTCGCACTGCCCGGGGCGATCCCGCTGATCTTTCCGCTTTCCGTTATGGCGGCAACGTCCGGATCGGAAGAGACGTACGTCACGTTTTCGGCATTCGTAAGGGTGACATCCGCATAGACGCTCGACCCTACCCCAACGACGTATTCGGCTTTCCCGAACGCAACCGCCGCCTTTTCCGTCTCTCCGGGATTGCCTGCACAGCCCGTCAGAAACAGTATCGCAATGAGTACCATCGCTATCCGCTTTATCATATTCCGAACCTCCCTCTTCATACCCTGTCCGCAAAAACACCTAATTTTCTATCATACGGTTGATCTTCTTTCTCAAACAGATCAGCCACGCCGTATTCTTCGGATAATCGCTGAAATTCCTTGCGACGCCGTTTCGCTCCAAAAACGCGCACACATTTTCCCGTCCGAGCTTGTTCTCCAGCGCTTTCAGAGCCCTCATGTCCTGCAGACCCTGGTAAAATGCTTCCGCACGCATCGAACCGATCGCCCCGTCCTTCCCGGGATATACCGAAAACGCGTCGCCACTTTGGTATTTGCCCATGCAGTCCGTGACCGAAAAGGGATCGATCGGTACGCGGCTCAAAAAAGAATAATAAAAATTGTATCCCCAATGCAAAAATCCGTTCACACCGTTCAGATACAGCTGGATCCCCAATACCCGCGTTCTTTCCAACGGCATGGACAGAAAACGGTTGGATACAAAATTGTTGCGCTGCGACGTGCAATAATATACAAAATATCCGTCGGCTCCTTTCTGAATAAACTCATCCGTCGCGTCAAGGGCGACAAACGGACGGTCCACGACCTTCTCTTCATAATATTCATAGCGCGACAGCGCGTCCGTAAATTTTGCATCGGGAAGGTATTTGCGCAAAAGGCCGACGCACTCCTTATAATGGCCGAATGCCGCGGCGTTCGGCTCATCGGATACATGGAAATAACAGCGGCCATAATAGCCACCTTCGATCAGCCATTCTCGCAGTTGCGGCAAAAAGGCGGAAAGAAAAGCCTCGTATTCCCGCGAAAGAGCTTCCGTCTTCCACCCGAAAATACACTTTGAAGCACCCTCTTCCGTCGCAACGATCTTAGGTGCGTACCCCGCGCCCCATTGCGTAAAAAGATGAGACATTTCAAAATACTTTACGCCCGCACTTTCCGCAAGGCGCAGAAATTTACCCAGCCGCCCGAACCCGAATTCGTACCGATCCCCCTGCTTTTTTACGTCGACCAGCTGCACCGTCATCCGCTCCTTCCCGACTTCCGTATCCAAAGGAGGCGTAAAAAGCGGGGTCAGCAACATCGTAAACCCGTATTTTACCGCACTTTTTATGTACGATTTCAATATCCTGTTGTACTTTCGGGAAAAAACGGGAAGTCCGTACAGATCCGCGATGCAATCGTAATGCATCCAGAACGTATTCACCATATCCGTTTGCGGAAGTTTTTGTTTCAGCACCCGAAGGGTATATTCCGCCTGTCCCAACAGCTCGCCGTCGCGGCCGCGGATCGTGAAGACAATCGTGTGAGCGCCCGCGGCAAGATTTTCCAGCACGATATAAAACGACTGCCAAAGACCGCTCTTCGCTACGATGCCGCATGCGGGGACAGGCATCAGCGCATCGGGCATCAGGCACGGCACGTCCGTGAGCAGATAATCGTCGGAATTTTCCGCTTTGGGATAACTGCAGGGCACTTCGCGCACCGCATAGACCTTCGCCTTGCTCTGCGGAACGCCCTCCAAACAATACGTCAGATCGATCAACGTCCTTCCTATGCTTCGGTATGCGATCTGAAAGGCAAACCTTTCCCCGACAAGCGCCGTATTCTCCTCTTCGAACAGCTGCGGACGGGATCCGCCGCGCACTTTTTCCAGCCCGCTGACCGGAAATATTTCAAAATCGTGCCTTTGGTACACTTCTTTCCTCCTGTCTTCCCTGCCGCGGCCGCTTTCCCGCCTGCCGCACGTCTTTACGTCTCGTCACAGCGCTCGATCGAACGTATAAACGGATTTTCTTCCATGATCTCATTCAGCCGCGAAGAAGAATACTCTTCATCCGTGTTCAGCGTCGCATGATACACGGTGTCCTGCCCTTTGCGCTCAATGACAAGACGATTAAAACGATCGGTATGAAACAGTTCCTTGACTTTGCCGCATGCGGTCGCCCCGCTCGTAAAACAGATCCTGATCTGAAAATATTTTTTTGTACGGAACAGCCGGCATTTCAGATGAAACAGGCACTGCACAAAAATGATCGTAACGGCAGCCCCTACAGCCACCGCATACATGCCGGCTCCCGCCGCCATTCCCACACCCGACGTCGCCCATACTCCGGCAGCCGTCGTAAGCCCGTGTATTTCCTGCCGCCTGTATACGATGATGCCCGCGCCCAAAAAACCGATCCCCGATACGATCTGCGCGGCCACGCGCGAAGCATCGGCAGAATCCGTATCCGCAAATCCGTATTTCGAAACGACCATGATCAGTGCCGATCCCACGCATACGATCGTATGCGTGCGTATGCCCGCCTCTTTGAAGCGCATTTTCCGTTCATAACCGATCGCAAATCCCAACACGACCGCGACCAGAATTCCGATCATGTATTTTAATTCCGTCCAGTCCATTCTCCCCCCTCCGCATACCTTTCCGGCATTCGGCTCTGCTTCCTGCCGATGCGGACAGCAGGGATTTTTACAAAAACATGCGCCCGCCTGCTTCTGCCGACGCTTCGCTCTTTTTTACAGCACGTCGACCGTTTTTTCCGTTACGCGGGCCTCTTCCGCCGCAAAAGCCATCTTGTGACTGTCGATCGATACGTCGAGATATGTAATATTTTTTACGGGCATTCCGTTCCTTTCCAGATACAACTCATGCATGAGCCCGATGTCTCCGCCGCCGTGATTGCCGTTTGCATCCGCCGTATCGATCGGAATGACTTCCGTTCCCCCGCCCAGCACGCGAAGTTCGAGAAAATTATCCTCCATGATCCCGACAAGTTCCGCTTTCGTCGCATGAACTTTGATACCCCTGTAAATCGTACGGCTGAACGCGGTCATCGTATGCGAAGCGGTGATCCCCTTGTCAAATTTGAAAATGCTCACCTGATGATCGACCACATCGTTGTCCGAATGGAATACACACCGATCGTACTGCGAACCTTTCAGTGCTTTCAGCATGGCTTCTTCCCCTTTTTCGTTGCAAAAATAGTTGGCCATCCACCGATATTCCTTATAGATCTTCTGTGCGTTGTAAATGCAATCCTTCAGCGGACACTCGGAACAAAATTTTGCACAACCTTCGGGAGCGTTCTCCTTGCAAAAATACATGAGCGAACCGAACGACGCGACTTTTCTGCATTTTTCCCCGATCAGCCAGCGCAGAAGATCCATATCATGACAGCATTTTGCAAGGATCATCGGACTGGAACTGCCGCTGTTGCGCCAGGGGCCGCGCACAAACGAATGCGCCTGATGATAATACCCCACATTTTCGGACGTCGATACCGTGACGATATCGCCCATTCTCCCCGAATCGATGATTTCCTTGATCTTGCCGTAAAAAGGCGTATAGCGCAAGACATGGCAGATGATCACCTTTCTGCCGTATTTCTTTGCGGCTTTTTCGATTTCGGAACACCCCTCCAGCGTATTTGCGATCGGCTTTTCCAACAACACGTCGTACCCTTTTTTCATACACGCTATGGCGTGTTCGGGATGATCGCCATCCTGCGTGGCGACCGCTATAATGTCGGCATCGACTCCAAAAGACAGCATCTTCTCATAACTGTCAAAGACCGGACAGCCGTACTCCCTTGCGGCGATTTCCCGCTTCTGCGGATCGGTGTCCGTGATTGCCGTAACCACAAATTCTTCCGCATGCTGTTTTGCATAAGAAGCATATATGATGCCCCGCTGGCCAAATCCCAAAATCGCTAAACGAACTGCTTTCATACTTCTCCTTTTCGATCCGTCAGATCATAATTTTTTCACCGTCATACGCAACGGAAAGCCCGAAAGACTGCGCCCGCCTTTCCAATACATCCTGCAAAGGCCTGCCGTTGTGAGAAAAATGGGTCACATATTTGCGCGTATGTTCCGTGACCGCACCGATGGAGAAAAATCTGTTCAGCACTCTGTTGACCTGATCGAACCCCATGTGCGTACCCGTATCAGAGACGGGATTATCGACCAGGGTGCAGTCCAGGCTGACAAAATCAAACACGATCTTTGCTCTCTCAATATATTCAAAGACTTCCTCGTAAAGAAAGCCCGTATCGTTGCCGTATAGCAGACGTTTGCCCGCTTTTTCGACCACATAAATAAAACATTCTTCCGTTGCCATATGCCGCGCGGGGAGGGGCGTGATCGTATAATCCCCCGCCGAAAACGTTTCATACGCGCGTACCGCGTGAAAACGCAGCGCCTTTTCGATCGGAGCGCAGACCCTGCCGCCGTTCACTTCCCTGTATCGGCGGATGACCGCCTCGCTGCAATAAAGATCGACGGGAACGTTTTCCATGCCCGGCGCAAACGCCATTCCCCTGAACTCCAGATCTTCGGGGGCAAAATGATCGCTGTGCGAATGCGTGATCAACAGAAAACGCACCCGATCGAGCCGTACGCCGTGACAGAGCGCGTGCGCATAGGTATCCGACGGAAAATCGATCAGCAGTTCGCCGTCTATGAGCGCCTGCGAACGGGTACGAATATTTTTTCCCTTGAGGAGGCGCGCCTCTCGGCACGCCTCACAGTCACAGAATACGGCGGGAAACCCTTCCGCTGCCCCTGTACCCAGATATTCAAACAACATTTTACGCCTCCGTCCCGCTCTCCGTATCGGAACGCACCGCCGTTATATCGCCGAAACGGATTTCCGTCAGACTCTTATGATTGGCACTTCCCGCATTGTTATAGTTGACGGGCAGGAATGCGGCCCCGCTGTTCATTTCGGCTATAAATACGTCCATGGAAATGCGCGCCTCATACCATTCGTTCGCGCGGAAGGTGACCTGATATGCCAGATCGTTGAAGAAGCTGAATTTTACTTCCCCTTCGTCGGCAACCGCATACAGCCATACGGACACATAATCATAGTCCGCATACGAAGAAAGTTCGTTGCTCGGCGTCAGAAAAATGTTGACCCATGCCCTGCTTCCGTACGCGAGGGCCAGATAGTTGCGGTCTCCGTCGCTGCCCTGCGTAATGCCGACACCTGCACTCGCCGAAAGCTGATCGGCTGCGTAAGATTTCCCCGCATTCAGAATTTCGTCGGCAGGGATCTCGCCGCCGATGCGCACTTCCAGATCCACCCGCACCGTCTCCGCCGTCGGATACGTATAGAGAATGACGATCTTTTCCGCCGCCGACGCGGGTACGTAGCCGTCTTCGACTGCCGTAAGCGACTGCTTCGGAACATACGAATACGCCTGCACGCTGACAGCCCCTTCCGTCGGTTCACCACCTTCCGTTACGAGGCTCGCAGCAGGGATAGAAAGAGCCGTTCCCGTATACACGGTATTTTCGTGCTCCTCCACTTTGATTTCGACGCCCGCCGATCTAACCAGCTCAAACCCCGCAAAACGCACTTCGTTGATATCGTCCGCATTCCCGTCTGCCGGCGCGTTCAGCGTAAGGCAGATAATACCGCTTCCGCAATTTTCCACAAATACGTCGACGGGTATGTAAATTTCGCACCACTCTTCCGTCGGAAGCCTTTCCGGATCGTACCAGTCGTTCTGATCACCGATCAGCACCGCATTGTTCAAAAGCAGCAATCTCCAACGGTATTTGCTGTTTTCGCCCACCATGGCTTTGATCGTGATCTTGACGAAATCGTACCCTTCCGCTGCTTCCGCCGTCAAAGGATTCGTCATGTAAAAATATACCCATGAAGCCTTTGCATTGTCGGTCGTCGTCCAGGACAGATAGGCCGGTTCGTCCCCCTCCTGTTCCACATAAGAAAGACGGCTCGTTCCGGACGCATTGCCCTTGAACGCAAAGTCCAAAAGCGCATCCTGGTTGCGCAGATCCGCCGCAACGTTTTCGGGTGCCACGGCACGTGCGACCTCGATCGTTATCTGCTTGGAAACCGCATTCTCATAACTGTACGAGATCACGAGCGTTCCCGAAGACTCCGGCGTAAATTCCGCCCCGTTGACCTCTTCCTTTTCGTTCGTGGCCGCATACGTGTATTCGGCCGTGTAAGACGCCTTTTTCCCGCTCGGCTCGCCGCCGATCAGAACTTCGGCATCGGGGATCGTCAGCGTGTCGCCGGCACGATATTCCTGCGTTATTTCGGGCAGTTCGATCTGCACCGCGAGGTTTTCCACCACGAATTCGCCCGTCACGCCGTCGGCGATATACCCGTCGTCCGTACAGACGAGTTCGTAGCTATACGTACCCGCAGGCAAACTGTACGTATACACTCCGCCCTCGGAAGCCGTAGGCTGCATTTCCGTTCCGCCGTTCTTTTCGCGGACGGTCAGGCTGTGCTCGGGCAAAGCGGCGGCGTCCGACGTGACGGTGAGCGTCGTTTCGGCGTTGCCGGAAACCGTTTCCTCCACGTTCACGCCGACGGAAAATTCAGCCGCATTTTTCGCGGTGACGGCGCCGATGCGGAATTCGGTAAGCAGTTGGTGGTTAGGGCTGTTCGTCGAATGGAAGTTGACCGGCAGGAAAGTCGTTCCGCTTTCGGTAAACTGTATGAACGCATCCATGGGCAGGATCGCTTCGTACCATTCGTTCGCCCGGAATGTCACCTGATAATCCGAGCTGTTAAAGAAACTAAAATAAACCGTGCCTTCTTTGGCAGCCGCGTACATCCATACGGAAATATAATCGTAGTCTTCGTAAGAAGCGACGTCGTGGACGGGCTCGAGCGTCAGATTGACCCATTGTTGATTGGCTGCCTCGTAAACGACGGACAGGTAATCGCGGCCGTCCTCCTCCGCAAGAACCGGCTCGGTTTTTACCGGCTGGTTCGCCGTGATCCGGCTCGCCGCGAATGCGTCCGCCGGGTCGAAGATCACTTCCGGCGCAAACACTTCCTGCACGAAGAACGACGCTTCCGCTTCGTCTTCGTTGCCCGCCGCGTCTTTCGCATAGACGACGATCCGGTATTCGCCGACGGCTTGCGGCTTAAAGGTATACGTGCCGTCCGTTTCCGTAAGAGTCTGCTCCTCGTTGCTTTCCGTAAGGTAAACTTTAATGCTCTGTTCGGTGATGTTGCCCGAAAGATCGCTCACGACGATCTGCGGCAGGGTATATACACTGCCCACCGTGCCGTCGGAAGGACTGCTGATGCGTATCAGCGGGCTTTCGTTGTCAACGACGGTCAGGCTTACCGTGCTCGTCTGCTCGGCATCCCCCACTTCCGCGGTATAAACGATGGTATACCCGCCCAAAAATTCAATGTCGAACTCACCGCCGATCACGAGCACCTCTTCGCCATCTGAACGGGTCACTTCGTAAGTAACGCGGTACGTGTTGCCCTCGGTATCACTTACCGTCGTCGCACCGAGCGTGTACGAATCCCCTAAATAAACCGTTTCGCTCCTTTCTGCGGGAAAATCGACCAAAGTTACATTCGTTTCGCTTTGTTCATCGCAGGCTGCGAATACCGTAAAGAGCATCGCGCACGCCAGAACAGAGACAAGCCTTTTCAGCCACTTGTTCATAACCGACCTCCTGTTTTAATTTCTGATTTCGATGCGGAAGTTATCGAAGAACAGTTCGCGTTCCCCCGCGATATCTTTGAAGAAAATGAGCAGCGCGCCCGGGTTTTCGAGATAATCCCCGTTGACAGCCAACACGTCTGCCAAACAATATTCGTACGCGGCCCATTCGCCGTAGATCGCATCGACGCCCGTGGAAAGGAAGGAAGAGGGATTTCCGCTCGTCGTGTAATCGAGGCAGATACGAATGGACGGCGTTTCGGCGTAGTTGTTATAGACGTCGAAACATAAGTAAGCGTTCTCCGCCTGTTCGGGCGTCATACCCGCGATGACCGTGCTTTGCACCAGTTTTTCTGCGATCTTGATGTTTTTCCAATAGCCGCTGTCTGTGCCGTGGAACAGCGCGCGCAGCACTTTGTTCCCCGAAGCCGCCGCGATGCCGTACTCCGCCGCGTTTACCACGGAGAGATCCACATCGGCCTCCGTCGATATGGTGTATTTCTGATACGCCTTTTCAAAATTGCAAATTTCGTACGGATCCAGCGAAAAAGTGATATCCGCATCGGAAGGTTCATCCTTTTTGATGATACTGATATCGTCGAGGTAATACTTCGGCGTGCTCTCCGTCACATCCATTTCCCCGCAATTGTCGAACATGAAATAGATTCCCTGTATATCCGTGATGTCCCCGCCGATCGCCACGATCCCCGGATCTATATTTATATAGCAGGTGTTCCAGCCGGGCTGCAATATGAGTTCGGTGTCGTTCACCCTGTCTACGGCAGAAATGCTTGTCACATTCGCCACCAGCCCCGCGCGGATGGTTTTTTCTTCACCACAGGCGTTGTAGACCTCCACACTCACATAATCGGCATACGTAAAATCGGAATAGTCAAAACCGAATAATTGCGAAACCGTGGGGAAATACATGAACGGGATGGTATTGGCGCCTGCATATCCGATCGGGTCGAGCCGGCACGAACCGCTGCCCGTCTTTACGTACTGCGAGTCGGTATTGAACGAAACGCGGCCGAATCCGTCGAAAATACGCGCGAGTTGGAACCCGTCTTCCCAGTTTTCAAACCCCGCCAGAAACACGTCCTCTTTGGCGGGATCGGGCGCGGGAGCGGGGTCTTGCGCGCAGGCCGCGGCGGGCAGCACGCAAACCGCCGATAAAATCGCTATGAGGATGCTCTTAATCGCTTTCATGCCGACCTCCTTATACCGTGTACACGGTGATGTCCTGCAAATAAACACTGACTGCGTTTCCGCCTTCCGATGTTTCGCTGAAATACCAATCCATATACTCTATGCTCCCGTAACGCGACCAATTAAAGCCGCTGATCCCGCTGACGGTCACCGTATTCATCCCTGGTTGCAGCACCGTTGTGATGTATTCGACGTTCAGATTGTAGCCGCTGTATTTGGTAAGGATACGGAAAGGTATATTGCTTTCCCCTGCATTGTAAATATGCAGAATTATCTTCGACGTATTTTTACCTATCTCGCCCAACAATGCGTTTTTGTAGCGCACAGACTGCCACCTGCCTTCCGCGGCGCCGATGTCAAGTTTGACGAAGTCTCCGCTTTGACCTGCGGGCGCAGTTACGGTTTCCGCCGCGACGGTCGCGTTGAGCGATTCGAATCCTCTTTCGATCGTCTGCGCCCCATAAACGGTCGCCTTTCCGCCGAGCACGTAATCGAACGTATATGTAGTGCCGCCCGCATCGACGCTGAGATTAAGCGTATTCACGTCTTGATCGAGCGCGACTCTGACCTCGTAGAGGGTACCGCCTTGTACCTGTTCGCCGCCCGTAACCGCCGTACCATCGCTTTTCAGCTCGTATCCGTCGTTGACGAACACTTCGTAGCGCATGTTGCCGTAGGTATCGTCTTCCGCCCCGATGATACACACGCCCGCCTCGCTTTTAGCAAGAAGACAAAGTTGGATGAGTGCCTCCCGCGCACGGTAGAACAGTTCGTCTGACGAAGCCACCTGCGTGCCCGTATAGATGAGCGAGGAGAGAGTACGTTGGATCTCATCCGCCGTATATCCCTTAGCTTCGTATATGTTTTTCAGTTCGTACCAGAGTTCGTATTCCTCGATTCCGTCGCGGATCGCCTCGATGCGGATAGAAGGGAGCGGTCCGTAAACGCCGTACTTCGCACCGGGATAGAACAGGAACCCGTCGCCGTTCGCCTGCGGGTAGCGCTCCGCCTCGGCGTAAAAATCTTCGATGTTTTCGTATACCGTGCCGTTGTATTTGGCGTATACGTCCACCGCCCAATAGAGGTTGCCCTTTACATCGTACTCGCTCATCATCCACGAAATGGAACGCGCCGCCACGAGATTGTCCTCGATCTGGTAGGAAGGATACGGCGGGCGTGGGTTGATGCAGCCGTACCACCATTTTTCCGCCTGGTCTTTATAATACTCTCGGCGCTCTTCCGAGTCATACTCGCTGAAATAAGGGCAGAACGTATCCACATAATCGGCGAGAGACTCGTAATAGGGCGAGGTGACCACCAAGGGAATGTTTTGCAGGGAGGTCTCCAACTGATTTTTAAATTCCTGCGATACGCCGGGGTACTTCGCGAACAGGGCGGGGAACGCCTGAAGCGCGCCGTTGACGCCTTCGTTGAAATCTTCCGTCACGACGGGCACCTGCGACATCACGCCGTTCAGATCCGGCTCGTCGATCAGCCCCGTCGAGAAAATAGCACGGCCCAAAAGATCCGTTCCCGTTTCCAGGCTCTCTTCCGCAAAAGCCACGATATATCTTGTCAGCATGCTGCGGTCGATCGTCTGTACCCCCTCGCGGGAAGAGGTAAACGCTGGTATGTTAAAGTTGCTCATGCGGGGATTCTCGCACAGGTCGCTCGCCTCCTGCACATAACGCGCAATGCTTTCGTCTGTACGATCCAGATTGTTTTGCGACATCACGGTGCTCGGCGAAATTCTGTATTCCACCATCTTATCGACATAGGCGCGGAACATGGCCTGCGTCGAATCAAGTTCGCCGAGATAATGCGAGAACGTAACGTTGAATTTCGTGCGGGAGTGCGTCGTTTCGCTCACCGCCAGATCGTATACCGTGAGCGTCACGGGAAGTTCTGTTTCCGCGCCGTCGTAGGTTACCGTCATACTTCCCGTATACACCCCCGCCGACTGATCGATCGGAACGTTGAACGTAATATACAGCCCCTGGTTTTCCCCGCTTTCGATCGCGTTCTCGCCCGATGCAACGGCGTTTTCTATCGGCAGAAGACAATCGGGATACATCCCCGCCGGCGCCCCGTTGTTGCAGTAATTTCTCTTAACCTCAATGTATTTTTCCGCGTATACCGCTATGTTCTCGGCCGGGAAACGCGCGTCGGATCCGTTCAGCACGAGGTCGGAAACCTCTGCGTTATAGGACTGAATGTCTTTGTTCGCAGTCATGATGATCTGCGCGCTTTCGTATTCCCCCCTGCACGCGTTCACGCTGACGCGCGCGGCGCCGCCTCCCGTATATTCGGCGTCCTGCAAGACCTTTTCCGTCGCGTACGCGGAACGGAAGGTTATGTCGCCTTCTTCGGCGCGAACCGACTCCATATTTCCGCCCCATACGGAAAAAGCACACAGGGCCGCCATCGCCGCACACAGCACTCCTTTTCCGAAAAGCCAGATTTTTACCGTTTCACCGGTCTTTTTCCGAAACATTCCATTTCCTCCTCGTCATCAATAACCTGCGTTCGAAAGACAGTTGTTCCATCTTCTGTTGCCGTCTTCCGTCCAATATTGTATGTCGGTGTAGTATATCCGCTCTGCCAAAGAATCATAGTTTCCATTGCTCGCCCCGTTCTGCGCGATCTCATACGCCGGCCTGTTGGAACAAGACGCCCATTCCGACAACCCGCCGTACCGCACAAGCGGAAACGAACTCGCCGCAGGCAGCGTCGTGATCTCCGTCTGATAATTGTAAAAATAATTCAATCTCTCCTGCTGAAATACGGAAAGTTCTCCGAAAAGTTCGGAATCTTTCGTCTGCGGGTCGTAGTTGAACGGAAGGCTCGCCCCGCGCGTTGCGCGGCAGTAGATGGCGTTTGCCTTGTCCGTCGCCATATACCGCAGGAAGTCGACGGCTACCTCTTGCGCCGCCGCATGCTTGGGTATGACCGCCGTATGCCCGGGTCCGATGGAATAGATCGTCGTCCGCGCCCGAAGTATCCTCTGGAAATCCGCGTCCTCAACGCCGTCATAGGACGTCGCCCCGCTATCGATCGCCTCTACCACGTCCGAAAGCATCTCATCGGAGGTGATGGACGGCGTTTTTGAACGGATGGCACTTATGATCGGCGTCTTCATCATCTTGATGACGCCTGCACGATCCCCCAGCCCTTCCGCCGTCGTCCGCATCTCGTTGTCATACCAGTCCCCGTTTGCCATAAACAAACCGTGCGTTCCCATCAAAAGCTGCGTCTGCGCCGTCATGTACGCGGCTCGGTCGGTTCCGGCGGAAACGGTGTACCCGTTATCGTACGCCATGATACCCTCGATTACTTTGAGTGCTTCCAGCCTGCCCTCCTGACTGAATATGGCGGGAGACATCGAGTTCGTATCCGAATCGATTCCGTTAAAGAAATTTATGTATTCGTCGCTCCCCTCGTACTGCGCCCATAAAGTGTTGATCAAATAGGATACGTACGTGGACGCACCGTATGTCAGAAAAGATGTCGTGTACGGGTACGTTCCGTTTTCCCCGTTCATGGCTTTGACTTCCGCCATGATCGAAATCAGTTCGTCCGTCGTATTGGGCACGGAAAACCCGAGAGCCGTCAAAAGCGTTTCGTTGTATACGATCCCCGTCATTCCCTCCGCATACGGCATCATATAATAGCGGGGTTCGGCTGTCGCGTCGATATCGTTATAGGCGCTCGAAATAAGATACGAATCGTTCATTTTCTCGGCTACGGTGATCTCTTCGCCGGGAACTTCGCTCTCGTACACGCTTTCGGTAAGATCAAGCACCTCGCCCGAAGGCCCCATGTATGCGTTCAGGCTCTGTCCGAACAGAAGGTCGTAATCGTTGGATTCGCCGCGCGAAAGCTGATCTCCTCCATAAGTGTCCAGCTCATTTTTGTCAAAGTCAATGACAAGATTCGGATATTTCTCTTTGACCCACTCCTCTTCTTTGAAAGCGTCCAGTATATCTTCGCACCATTGGTACCCGTATCCGGCATTGTACACATATACCTGCAACGTTTGCGGATCCGAAGGATCGATCTTCTTCCCGCATCCGACCATCAACAGCATTCCCGCCGACAGCACCAACGCCGTTACAACCGCCGACATTCTTTTTAACTTCATACTTATCCTCCTCTTTTTATTCTTTCACCGCTTTCGCCCCCGTCTGGAACGAAAATGCCTTTTCCCTTCTCCGCACTTATCTCAGCCCTTTAATCCGCCTACGGAAAAATTCTTCATGATCGTATCGGAAAAACAGCTGAACAACACGAGCACCGGTATGATCGAAATGACGAGCGCCGCATAATACGCGGGCGTGTTTCCGCTGCGCGGCAGCGTCCTCGATACCCCGTACATCCCCGACGCAATGGTCGGAAAATCCGGCAGATACAGCAAAACATCCATATATTCGTTCCAGGCCGTTATGCCCGAAATGATCGCCAAAGTAAGCATCACCATCTTCGCCTGCGGCAGCATGATGTGTACAAATACCCGAAAATGCCCCGCCCCGTCTATAAACGCCGCTTCAGCATAATTCCACGATACGTTCTTGAAAAATCCGTACATTACCAGAAAATTCATTCCTGTCCCCGTCAGATACCGCAGCAATACGTAAAACGGCGTATTGTATATGTGCAGCGTGTCGTCTACAAGTTTGAACATCGCTCCCGTCGTGCCGACCGTGGGCACCGTCATCGAAAAAATAATGAGCGCGTAAATAACCCCGTTCACTTTGAACCTGTATTTGGAAATAATATAGCCCGTGCAGGCACTCATCAGGATCGCCCCGCCTACCCGCACCGCCGTGTACCACAAAGAATTGAAAAACATGCCGAATATATTGGTGCCGTTGTATGACAATTCCTCAAACGCGTATGCATAATTGTCCCATACGATGCCGTCCGGCAGCGCAAACGGCTTGCCGATCGCCGCATTGACCTGGTAGTCGATCTTGTCTGCAAACGAATTTACAATCAACCATAAAAACGGAAAAACCAGCGATACCGCATATACCGCAAAGATCAGAAAAACAATGGCAAATACGATTTTTTCTCCCCTCGATCTCTTAAAAAGAATCGCGGCTTCTTCCTCTTTCCTGATTCTCAAAACCCTGTCCCTCCTCAATATTCGACCCCGGGAATTTTTTCAAACAGCCTGCGGATCAGTAGAATCACCGGCACGCCGACTGCGGTAAAACATAATCCCGCACAGGAAACAAGCCCATAATTTTTCGTCCCTCCCAACGCTCCGTTCCCGTATACCTGCTTGAATATCCAAAATGCTATCGTCGTCGTTTCCGACCCTCCGTCCGGCATAAACAACAGGATCGGCCCCGAAGCATTGAATATGCCGGTCAGGATAAACACCAGGAGCGTATTCAGCGTAGACCACGTCAGCGGAAGAACAATCTGCACAAGTTCCCTGAACGGCTTGCACCCCTCCAGTTTCGCCGCCTCCAGTATCTCCGCAGGAATACGGCTCATCGCACTGCTCGCCAAAATCACATTCGTGGAAAAACCCGCCCAGATACAATATACAAGGATCGTCGCCGTCGCCGTCTTCGGACTGTTCAGCAAACTGTCCGTATACTCGATCCCGAAAAAATCACAGATCGCCCCCAACGGCCCCGTCGGCTGTATAAACGCATAATACACGCCTACCATCGCAACCCCCGATATGATCGCAGGCAGAAAAAATATAATTCGGAATCCTTTGTAAAATAAGATCCTCTTGTATAAAAAATAAGAAATGATCACCGATATCGGAAATATAATAAACAGATTGTTTAAAAAATAAAACAGCGTGTTTTTCAGCGCCAACCCGATCGTGTCCCCGTACGGGGATGTGAGCTGATCCCAAAACGTAACAAAATTGGTCAGACTCCATTCCCCTCTCATGTTCTGGAACGCCAAAACAAAAGACGAAATATTTACATACAACCAGAACACAAGCCAGTTCAGTGCAGGTACAAGCAGCATCAGTACGATAAATGCACGCTCCCTCCCTTTCGCTGCGGTCAAATGCATGTCGATCATACAGTCCCTCTCCTTATTTTACTGAATTTTTTCTTCCCATTTCTCTCCCGTCCGTTTGATTCTATCATAGCATAAAATATCCCCGACCGTTAGCAATATCCGATTAAATATTTATACTATCCGACTTTTTAAATAGGATTCTGAATATTATTACAAAAATTTTACAGGGATTTTACAAATATAAACAATGAAATAATAATATTTTATAAATCATTGACTTTCTGTAAAAAATCCATATAATGGGGTTATGGAGGATCAAAATGGAACAGACTGCAAACTTAAAAATCCTAGAACCGACAAACCTCGTTACAACCCTGACCGTCAACACCGTCTATGCCGCTTTTGTCTATATTTACTCGCCGGCTTTTGTCTTTAAGGGAGAAACCCATAAGGCATGGGAACTCGTGTACGCTCATAAAGGAGAAGTGGTCATCGAAACCCCCGAACACACGCAAATTCTGCATAAAGGCGAGGCATTCATTCATAAACCTTATGAATTTCATAAGATACGCGCCAATAACACCACCTGCAACATGATCTTTCTGTCTTTCGATACGGACAGCGAAGATCTTTTTCTGGCCGCCGACAAACCGCTGGCCGTTTCGCAGTACCACCTGCATACCATCGCGCGCATAGCAGATGAATGCACAGTGTTCCTCGCCGGCAAAAACAGCATGCCCTCTTTGGAAAAAGGCAAAAAACCCGAATTCGCCGCCTCTCAGATCATCAAGAATTTGCTCGAAGTACTGCTCATCGACTTTATAAGACAAACAACCGACAATACACCCGAAAAACTTTCGCAACCAATCTTGCATACGGAAAAATCTATCGTACAGTCCGCCGTTTCTTACATGAAAAACAACTTAACGCAAAAACTTACCCTCCAGGATATTGCGGCACAGGTAGGTTACAGCGCTTCCTATCTGAGTTCGGTCTTCAGAAAAACGATGAACGTCTCCGTAATCAACTATTGCATCTTCCTCAAAATAGAAAAAGCCAAAAAACTCATCGCGGAAGGAAACAAAAATATCAACGAAATCGCCGAAATGCTTAATTTTAACTCCGTACAATACTTTTCCACCCAATTTAAAAAAATTACAAAAATGACCCCTTCCCAATTTGCTTCCGCAATCAAACTTTCACACTTTCATTTTGATTCCCAGCTTCTGTAACAGCCGACGCTTTCTCCTCCCGGTTTACGAACAATTTATGCTCTTTCTTATATATCGATTATAATTATTTCAGCAGGTATGCAGCAAAAAATCTTATCAAGATAACAATGTAAAAACTTTTCCGCCAAACGGAAAGCTGAGATATATTACAATAAAAAATTTAAAATGTCGGGCAAATGTGCCTCTTCTGAAAAAATACGACCATTATCAGAACAATAAGTGCACCGCTTGCAAAATAAAAGAATGAGCCCGGTACAGTACGGGACTCATTCAACTAAAAATTAATTTGATTTTTTCTTCTTCGTCTAATTTATATCGGGATTGCAATTTCTTTCTGTAGGAGTTTACAACAGGAACCGAGAAGCTCAGGCCCGCATCCTACGAAGCAAAGCGAAATTTGCTTTTGTTTCCGCCCGTTTTCACGAGAAGCTAAGCTTCCATCGTTACTTGGAAAAGCAAATTCGGAGGGCCCGTAATGGGTTCAAGGGCAAAAGTACGTTACTTCAGTTCGGATAGAAAAATACCAAGCCAAAATTCTTTGCTCGTCACAAAAAAGTTCGACTGGGTATTGTGTGATGGAGATAAACAGGTATTTGCCGAAACCCCAAAGGGGCCCCCTCGGCAAAGCGTCGGGCTCTGCCCTCGCGCGAACGACGCGCGGTTGTTTTTCTCCTTTCTTT
>CASEWU010000103.1 GCA_949291725.1 uncultured Bacillota bacterium | reverse complement strand
TCGGCAGTTTTCCGTAGTCGATGCGGGACAGGTCGCCCAAGTTCTTCGCGCGGTTTTCCCCGTGTATCGAACAGTAAGAGCGTATCGCCGCATTGTCGATCTCGCTGAAAAATACGAGTTCATACGGTATGCCGAGGAGCGCAAGCGCCTTTTCCGGCGCGCCTATCCCCGAACATACCGTCGCAAGTTTGAGCGTATTCACATTTCCGCTCCTTCGTCAAGCATTTCATCATCGTCCAAGTAATCTGCTAACGGTTCACAAAACAGATCCCGACAGTCGTAACCGAAACCGCTTTCGCGGTCAAACCGCACTTCTTCTTCAAAACCGATTCCCGGCTCTCTGCTATATGCCGCGAGCCTTTGTACGTTTAATTCCTTACATACTTCTTCCAACGTAGGACAACGCCCCTCACTTTCTTGCGGATAGCCGTCAATCATACACGAATTCAAACTCCACGCGGCATCAAAATGAATAAACAAGCGCGTCAGTCCATGGTTATTGCTTTCGCGCTCCGAATAATGTTTGAAACACCGTGCAAAGTAGCGCTCTTTTTTCTTGTTTTGTTCGCTGTTTTCTTCGAGAAACAGATTCTCAAACTTGTCTGCGTTCTTGCTTGGAAGAACAACTGACATTTCGCTTTCAGCCCAATTCGGCATAGTTTTTACCTCCAATTTTTACATTTCAGCGCCCGAAAAGCGGAACACTCTCGGCGGCCGCGAGCGCATAACTTCTTCGATAATGTTTGAGCCGTAAGTTCCGTTCCCGCGCGGGCTGTCCCACTTGTCGCGGAACAGTCCGCTCCCGCGGAAAATGCGGTCAATCTGCCAATAGTCGTTCGTCCACCACGACAGGATGCTGCACATGGCATAATCTGCGTTGGAATGGCTGGGATACCCGCTTATATCTCCGCCGAGCAAGCGGCGGAATTTTTCTCCCTGCCGGCTGTCCAAAATTCTGTCTATCAGTTCCATGTCCGATTTTGTGCTTTGCCCGTATGCAGGTGCATAGGCGGGCGCTTGCTTCTTGCCGACGAATTCATAATTGACTTGCGCGATCAGATCGGCGCAGTCTTTGAGCTGTGTTGTTTCGGAGAGCAAGTCGCCCGTCATGCAGATAAAGCGGTAGCGGTCGTACATTTCTACGCCCTTATTGTCGTTGCGCTTCAAAGCGTTTTCAGGCAGAGAGCCTTTGACGAGAATATGTATGCCCGTACCGCTCACAGAGCGTTCGGTAAATGTATCGGGGAACAGGGAAAGCAGTTTTTCGGCGTCGGGCGAGAGAATTCTGCCCGTATTTTTGTCCACGGCGTGGTCTATGTCGATAAAGGTTATCCCGCCTGTAAGCGCAAAGGCAAGCCCCGCGTAGCGATAGCGCAGGCAATAGCGTTTTGCCGTTTCAAAGTCCGCCCACGTTTCGGGCAGATTGCTCTTTGCAAACTTGCCGTCTTTCGGGCTGATGATAACTTTTTTGCGTTTGCCTTCTTTGTCGGTGTAAGCCCGTCGTGTCGATAAGCGTAACGTATTCTCCTATAATACGGAGCGCATCGTTATAGCTTTCCGAATTTTGCACACGATCCCACATTTCATTGTAATCAGACAGCCGCTGCTGCTTTTGCATTTCCTGTCGGG
>CASEWU010000102.1 GCA_949291725.1 uncultured Bacillota bacterium | reverse complement strand
GTCCTTTTTAAGGGTAAGAACGGGGAGGAAACTGCTCTTTCCGACCGAGTAATATCCTTTGGAAAATTCGCGCAGGCTGTTTACGCTGACCAGCCCTGTTTTTTGCGCTTCGGAAGAAAGCACCTTTTCGATGGCTGCATAGGTCATGTCGCCGACGGGCGACTGTGCGCCGAGCGCGTCTTCGGCGCGATCGGCGCAGACCGCAACGAGACACGAATCTTCCACGAACTGGCTCCTGAGAAAATAATCGAGTGATCGGAATACATCTGTTTTTGTCGCTTCCGCGCCCAAAAGGATCAGGCGGCAGTGCACCAAAGTCGGGTACCAGCCTGTTTTGAGATTGAGTTCCGCGATCGCTTCGCCGACCGTCCGCGCTCCCTTGACCGATACATTCCCGGCCGTACCGTTTCCGCCCGCTTCCGGCACGGCGATCTGCGCGGTAACGTCGAGCAAGCCTTCTTCCCCTCTGTCGATCCCGATCGCCGTAATAATGGACGTTTTCTGGATATCGATCAGGCCGAAATCGTTGGAGAAAAACAGCAGGAGCAAAAATGCCGCGATCAGCAGGAAAATGCGCGTTGCAATTTTATTTGTTTTCATGGTTTACTCCTTTTTACCGCTGTTTACGGCAATGTTCGGCTTTTCTCTTTCTTTTTTTCGCAGAAGAAGAGCAAGTGCCGGCAGCAATAGTGCGAAAAATGCGAAAACGTACCATAATTTTTGCGTCATCAGTGTCTGTATTTCGAGGTATGCCTGGTTGAAAAACAGGATGAACAGGAGTACAAGTACGCTGATCGCGGCCGCAGGAAACGCGGGCTTTATGGAAAATGCTTGTGCGGCACAATGCGTGCTCAGTTGCAGGGGAATGCAAAGAGCAAACAGCAATACCAGGGAAAGCGCAAACACGAACAGCAGGTCGATCCTGCCAAGCGATGTAAATGCGGTGGCGTATTTGGAAATATGCGCCAGAGCATTTTGCTGTAAGATGGAAATATCCGAAAAGATCCCGTAAAATACGGCGAGGAAGAAAAGAACGATTGCTGCGCCGATCGCATAAGCGGAAAGAATTTTGACGGAGCTTTTCTTTTCGTAGCGGAAATTTCCCAAAAATAAGAGCATGTATGCGGCGCCGCTGAACCAGTTCATGCTTTCGGCGGCGCTTCGGAAAATATTTCCTGCGCCTGTCGCTCCGACGGGCAGAAGCGCCGTGAAATCCGCTTCGGGAACGGCGAGCAAAAGAAGAACGGGAATGCAAACGGCAAACACCGGCATGGACAGATCGGCTACCCTGCCGATGCTGCGCAGTCCTTTGGTACAGGCATACAGGCAGACGGCGACAAACGGGATAAAACTCAGAAAAGAGGGTACATTCTCATAAAAAACCTGCAAAATAAATCCGCGCTGTTCGAGAACGGGAAGCAGGGCCGAAAAGAGAAAATAAAGCGAAAACAGGAAGTATACGGCACGCGCGATAAATTTTCCGAATGTGTTTTGCAAAAGTTCAAAGAATGTGAGATCGGTTTTTTTTGCGAGTAAGAGGAGAAGCGAAATGACGGCGAATTCTGCGGCAAAGCTTATAAAAGCGGATAAAACCAAATCGTTTTTCGCGTGAAAGGAGAGGGTCGCAGGATATACAAGCATGCGCGTTACGGGAAGAACTGCGGCAAAAAGAAAGCAGATTTGTCGGATATTCAAGGCTTTTTCGTTCATGATTTCTCCTTTTCCTCCTGCGCCGCGTTTTTTTTGCGAAGGCGCGTGCGGTTTTTCGGTTCAAAGACCTGCGGACGCTTGCGGAGCGAGAACAGATCGGCTTTGTAAACGGAATCGCGCAAATCCTGCCTTATCAGCGGAGAAAAGGGCGCGAGCAGAGGTGTTCCCCAGCTGTCGGACGATACGAGATAGTACGCAAGAAGGCCTGTGAGCAAAATAACGCCGTAGATCCCGATGCTCCCTGCGGCGACAAGGTATGCCATCCGTATAACGGAAACCGTGCCGGTGAGGTCGGGAACGGTATAGGCGGAAATCCCGGACAGGGCAATGATAATAATGGCTGGAGAAGAAACAAGTCCCGCCTTGACGGCGGTATCGCCGAGGACGAGCGCGCCGATGACGGACAAGGCAAGCGCAACGTATTTCGGCATGCGGATGCTGGCTTCGATGAGCACTTCCAATACGATCAGCAGGAAAAACATTTCAAGGCTGGGAGACAGCGGGATCCCGCGGATTCCGCCGGAAATCGTCATAAGCAGACCGAAGGGGAGAAGCTGCAGCCGAAACAGCTGGGCGGCTACGTACATGGCGGGCAAAAATACCGCCACCAGTACCGCTAAAAGGCGCAGAATACGGCTGAACGTAGCCCGCACGGGCGATACGAAATAATCCTGTGCGCTCTGGAAATCTTCGGCAAGCATATAGGGCAGGGTGAGGGCAATGGGCGAGCCGTCCACCAGGATCCCGATGCGGCCTTCCAGCATCTTTGCGCACAGGATATCCGGCTTTTCGGTTGTTCCTGCCTGTTTAAACACGGAATGGGGCCGATCGGTCAAAAATTGGGCGATATACGAGGAGTCGGGTACGCCGTCGATTTCGGTTTCCTGTATGCGTTCGCATACCTTTTTCACCAGAGATTCGTCCGCGATCCCTTTCAAATACGCTACACAGACTGCCGTTCCGCTCTGTTTGCCCACGGTCAGCATTTCAAATTGCAGGTTCGGCGTTTTGAAACGGCGGCGGATTAGGCTCATATTTGTTTTAACGTCTTCGATAAACCCTTCGCGCGGGCCTTTGACCGTAATCGCCGTCTGCGGTTCCATCACCGCGCGGAGCGCAACCTTTTTTGTGCCCAAAATAATGGCGCCTTCGATCCCGTCGATCAACAGCGCGGGATTCCCCGAAAGAATTTCAAAGGCCGCCGTTTCCGCATCATCCGCTTCTTTCAGCTCGGGGAACAGTAAAAGTTTTTCCGCTTCGCGGCGCGTTTTCGGCGCGTTTGCCTGCGCCAGAGGCCTTGCCGCCAGTTCGCCGAGCAATTCTTTATCCGTAATCCCGTCCGCATACACGGCGGCGCAAAGTTTTTTGTCCGCGGTTTCAAATCTGTAAACCAGTATATCCTGCGCAGAAAGTATTTCTTTCAGGCTCTGAATGTTCTTTTCGGCGTCCGACAGGAGAGGCCGTTTTTCATCTTTCTTTTCCACATCCGCATTGTGTGCATTCGGGCAGAAAATATGCCGCCGACAACATTCATTGCCCCGAAACAGATGTGTTTTTAGCTTTTGTCTGTCTTTTATTCCGTTTGACCGAAAAAATACTCTAATCGTAGTCGCCTTTTTGCGGAAGGTCGGCCGCTCGTATGTTTTTCGCGTTTGTGCGGCGGAATAGTTGTTTTTTTGCTTTCAACGCAATTTTTTTGCTTTTTCCATCGATTTTTTCAGGGCTTTGTATTTCACAATATTTTTTGTGTGGGAATTTTGCAATTTTCTTGTTTATTAAAATTTTTTCGGTTGTTTTATGACTGTTTGTATGAGCTTTTTGTTGTTTTTTTGTCAGCTTTTTTGGTTAGCTTTTTTGTAAAAAAGCGGCGGCGCGCAAACAGCGCGCCGCCGCCATAACGGGAGAAAATCACTGATTCAGACTGTTCAATGTCCTGCAAAGCAGCGAATACAGAGTTCCCGCCATCGTTTCGCCTGCAATTTCTTTTAAAAGTTCCAAGGCGCGGTCGGAATTTTCTTCCGCCACCGCCTGTTCCAGCTCGACGGCCGTTTCGTCGCTGATTTCGCCGTAATCCGCAAGCAGTGCTTTTACGCAGGCGGCCCGTATGCCGACAGATTCTCCGTTCGCGGTAAATTGTTCATACACGACTTGTATGACCGTTGCCAGCGAGCCGCAGGTAATTCCGGCGCTCAGCGCCGAATTCCAGTCCATGCCGGCAGGCCCGCTGACTGCCGCCGCATAGGCTGTATAGAGCAGGGCGCCGAGCAAAAAAGGCAAAAACGTTGCGAGTTTGCTTTTTTTAACATTCTTGAGCAGGGTCTTGCGCAACAGCAGGTTGATTCCCCAGACAGCCGCGCCGATAATTGCCACGTCCGCATTGAACTGACGGATGTAACCGAAAAACTGTAAAAAATCCATTTCATACCGCCTTTCGGGGAAGCGATCCGTGTCCTTCTCGTTTGGCGCCGCGCAAAAAAAGCGCGGCGCGCGTTCGGGGCGGATGGCTTCCGCCCGTAGATTTGATTTCCCGCCGCATTCTTATTATAATCTTTGTTTTCTCTCTTTCATAATCTTGCCGACAGTTTTCAATTGAAAATCAAAATATTTTACGGTTCGATCCGCGTTTCAAGTCGGTTGTATTCGGAGAGTTTAAATGCGCAAATCGGTCGCTCTGTGCGAAAACAATATTTACGGAAACGATAGATAAAAACAGCACGATAATTTGTGAAAGCAAGTTTGAACAGGGGGAAAATGCAGAAAAAATAAAAGCCGCGCGGCGGCGGTGTTTACCTAAAATGTCTGTCAGACTATTTGGGGTAATATCGCATAGCGGCGCGCGGCTTTTTTAAAATTGTCATTTAAAAACGTATAGAAAATTTTCTTTGAAAACAGGGCGTGGCAGTACGGCGTCCTGTGCTCAATGGCGGCAAAACATCAATCTTGGCGGACTTTGCCGAGAAAGAACAAGGCAACCGTGCCGGGGCCGGTATGGGCGCCGATGGTCGTTCCGACGTCGAAAATTTCCACTTTATTTTTCAGGGCCGGGATATATTTTTCGACAAGATTTTTCACGGCTACTGCGTCGTCTAAGCATGCGGCGTGTGAAATGTAGCATCTTCCGTTGTAGGCGGTACCGTTGTCGGCGTATTCGACCATTGTCGCGGCGATCTCCTGAATCACTTTTGCCTTTGTGCGGATCTTGCGGCGCGGGATCAACCGTCCGAGATTATCCATATTCAGAAGGGGGCAGATACGGAAAATCGTGCCGAACCAGCCCATGGCTTTGGAAATTCTCCCGCCGCGCACATAGAAAGTAAGATCGGTGGAGAAAAACCAATGATTGACGCGCAGGCGGTTCTGTTCTGCCCATGCGGCAAGTTCGGCGGCGCTCATGCCTTGATCGCGTCGGTCGGCAAGTTCTTCCATCAAGAGTCCGTATCCCGAAGACGCGCCCAGTGAATCCACAATATATACTTTGCGCTCGGGAAACTTTTCTTCCAGGGCTTTTTGTGCGATCAGAGCCGAATTATACGATCCTGAAATCCCGGAAGAAAGCGATACATAAACGATGTCTTTGCCGCTCTCCAGCCAGGGAGTAAATGCTTTTTCAAATTCATCCGCATTTGTCTGCGAAGTGCGTGTCATGGCACCGCGCGCCATAGCTGCGTAAAAATCGGGGTAAGTGATCGTCTGACCCAGATTGTCCGTGTATTCCTTTCCGTCCAGGAAAAAATGAAAAGGAATATACTCAATGCTCCGTTCTTTCAGCCGCTGTGCTGATAGATCTGCGGTCGAACCGCAGCATAAAATATAGTTTTGCATACTAGAAACTCCTTTTCTGTGTTTATAAACTTGCATCTCGTTTGTTTTTGTATTTTTAATGGCTTATCTTGTGTAAGCCTGTGTCGCATAGGGTTTATATTGCTTCTGCACTATGCCGCTTGCGGTAAGCAAACATGCTGAAATTTTATGAAGGATTTGCAGCTTAAAGCAATAAATTGCTGCATAAGGGTTCAAAAAATAAATTATTTCAGCGGAAGTAAAAATTATAACCTATAATCTGTACCGCAAAGACAAGAGCGTTCGGATTTTCAGCCATTGCGGTCGAAAATACAGGAGCCGCTTAAAATGCACGGATCCTGTGCCATAGTAGATTCGCATGGATAAGATATGTAGTAATGCCGCCGTCGGTTGCGTGTAAAATTTTGTGGACGTTGCGGTAAATGTTTGCCTGCGGATTTTATTGCAAGGAATATGCCGCCAACGACTGCATAAAGATAAAGTTTCGCAGATATTGCCGCAACAAGCTGTACGCGGCGGGTTCGCTTAAATGATACCGACGAAAAGATACGCAGGCAGAAATACGTACGGGTTGAGCCGTCTTGTTTACTTATACCGTTTGCTTTCTTTCATATTTATTCTTATTTTAACGAATATTATTCAAAAAATCAAGATTGAATTTGTTTTTTTTCTCGACTTTTGCTGTTTTAAATTCTACTTTTAAAACGGGCGGCTCTACTTTTAGTAGAGCCGCCCGTTTTGTATAAAAAATTGCGTACGTATCAAAAAAATTGCGCGAAGGATGCGAATAATTTGGCAACAAAAAAGTGCGTCGTATGTATTTATTTTATGTAAATCGTAAAGATAAAGTCGGAAAAAGTCTGGGACTTTGCATGGTAAAACGAGGTCGGCGCAAGATTTTATTTTTCGGGTGTGCGACGGAAGAGACGGATGGCGAGAACGGTCATATCGTCTTCG
>CASEWU010000101.1 GCA_949291725.1 uncultured Bacillota bacterium | reverse complement strand
GATCCATTCATTCTCTCTTACGCGGTAGCCGGGTTCCGTCAGTCCTTTTGTAAAAGAACGTTCAAACAACGCCCGCAAACAATCCGGGTAGTGTTTCCACAACCGCAATACGTTGTTGTCTATGCCGGGTACAGGGCGATTGGACATATCTTTCGGATCATACACAAATACAGGGTGCTCGGCATAAAAGTACTGCATATATTTTGCCGTCAGGCAGGGGCAGGAATGAACAGCCTTCCCTTCCAACGGATGCGCAACAAAAAAAATCATGAACAGTACGACCGCAAGCGAATACAAATCGCTTTCCATTCCCGCATGCGACTTGCGAAGAACGACCTCCGGGGCCATATAACGATCTTTCCCCGCCATACCCATCCATGTCCCGTATGGTGAAACGTTGTCGTTATCGCAAATCAGAACGTCGCCCGTTTTCGTATCGATAAAAAAATTGCCGTTATTGATATCCTGATAACTATACCCCTGCCCGTGCAGACTCTGAAAAGCCGTACAAATATTTCTGGCCGCCGCAATGCGGGCGCGTATGCCGGAAAATTTTTCTTTTACGTTCAGAATAGACGAAAAATTCTTATAGACGGGAGGCCGAAGAGGCATCAGATACCCGAAAGATCCTTCGGCAAATAAACTTACATCGGTCGGCCACAAGAATTTGGAAGAAGGCGCACCCGCCGCGCAGTTATCCGCCAAGTTCTCATAAAACTTTTTTTGATCAATATTTTTCAAGTACTCGCGCAAATACCACTTCAGCGCATAACGCTTACCATTGCTCTCTGCTTCATACACAACGCCTTGTCCGCCTGCTCCGATTTTATTCAGAACAGTCACCTGCGCTCCGCTTGCCATCATGATTTTTGTTCCCTGTTTGATCCGATCCATAAACCCCTCACAATAAATGTTCAAGAACACGCAATGCACACGTAAGCGTCTGTAAATATAACCGACAACTCATGGCATTAAACTGTAAAACCAAATCAGCCCCTGCTTCTCCGAACGAAATAACATCCTTAAGTCTCTTTTGAAAGGCACCGCTGTCTGCAAAAAAAATGATGCGTTCATTCGTAATATAAAGTTTTCCCTGCTTATATTCCGGCACATGGTTTCGTACTGCCGCACGAAATCCGTCCCCCGTATGCACCCCTGCGCCGCGAAACACACGGACATATCCGCCGAAACCGCGGCTGCGATACCCTACCACTTTCAATTTTTCAATAATTCTGACAGCGTGATCGCAATAAAAGCACTTTTCGCCTTTATGTAATACCAGCCGCTGAACAGGCATAGACGGAAACTGTCCGCTTAAAATTGCATCCACAGCCGCCTGCGTGAGAGCCGTCTGAATGCGCGGCATCGGCGGCTGCGTCTGTACATCGGGCGGGCCGAAAATTTTTTGCATTATCCCCATGATCACACCTGCCTTGCAAAATAAAAAATTGAATTCGTCCGATCCACCATATAACGCACGGAAAAAGGCTCTCCCGTTTGCGTACACGCAAAATACTCTTTTACAATTTCGTCAGCTGTCCTGTTTCCCGAATACTGAAAGAAAACAACGGATTCGTGCGGCGCGACCCGACGCAAATATTCTTTCAAACGAATGTCGTCGAATACCTTGCCGCTCGTATAGAAAGGATTATCTTCCGAATGTATACAATGAAATTGTCCGACATTCTC
>CASEWU010000100.1 GCA_949291725.1 uncultured Bacillota bacterium | reverse complement strand
GTCTTCGCTGACTTGTGCGACGAAAAAACTGTCGACGATATTATAGAGCGAATTGACGAGCATGGATATAACCATCGGCAGAGCCATTTTCAAAACAAGCGGCAAAACCGGCTTTTCTTTCATGAATGTCTGATCCACGGAACATTCTCCCGATGTCATATTTTTACGATATAATCGGCTTTTCTTGCGGCCGCCTTGGAAAGGTCCGCCGCGGGATAGCCGAGAGCGAGCGCGCCCACCCCGCGCAGCGTTTCGGGCAAGTTCCAATCTTTCAGTAACTTTTTGCCTTTCTCGCTGTCGAAGATCTCACGCTCCCGATGTACCCAAACAGAGCCGAGGCCGAGGGAATGGGCGGCAATCATCATATTTTCCAGAACGCAGCTTCCGTCCTCCACAAACGTACTTGCCTTTCCGTCGGCGAGAACAAGAATGATTACGGGCGCGCCGTAGTAAGGGTCGGTATCTTTGCCCATGACTTCCGCGTTCAGGCGCGCTATCTTATCGCGATATGCGGCGTCTTTGACGGCTACAATGACGGGCGACTGTCTGCCTCCTCCCGTGGGCGCATACGTTCCCGCTTTCAATACGGCGTCGAGCAGCTCTTCCGGTATTGCCTTTTGACTGAAAGAGCGCACGCTTCTTCTCGTTTCGATGGCTTTAATAACACTGTTTTCCATAAAAATTACCTCCGTTGCATAAAAAAACGCCGCACAGCTAAAAGCTGTGTGGCGAAAAGATGACTTATCAGGAAAAATCCACAACGATTTTCGTTGGCAATTATACTACCCTGAAAATTGTTTGTCAAGCATTTCTTACCGGTCGGTTGACATTGCCGTAAGAATTTTTTATAATACGTTAAATATGTTTGCAAGGAGGAAGTAAGTTTGTTTGATACCGTACTGTTCGATTTAGACGGCACATTGACAGACCCGTTTGAGGGCATATCAAATTCCATCATCTATGCGTTGAAAAAATTTGGTATCGCTGCTCCCGACAAGCCGCTGCTCAAAAAATTTATCGGGCCGCCTCTTACGGAATCTTTTTCGGAATATTGCGGGTTAAACCATTCCGATGCTTTACGTGCAGTGGATTATTATCGCGAATATTTCAGTGTCGCGGGGATTTTTGAAAATAAGCCGTATGAGGGCGTGTGTGAACTCCTGTCCGGATTGAAGGAGCGCGGTTATACGGCCATAGTGGCAACATCCAAGCCCGAACAATTTGCAAAAGCTATTGTACAGCATTTCGGATTACAATATTTCAAAGAAATCTGCGGCGCTACCATGGATCAGAGCAGGACACAAAAGGCAGATGTGATTGCTTATGCCTTAAAAAAATGTGAGATAAAGGACAAGAAGCGTGCCGTTATGGTAGGTGATCGTAAACATGATATTATCGGAGCAAAAACAAACGGTCTGAGTTCCATAGGCGTTCTGTACGGATATGGAAGCAAGGAAGAATTGCTTGAAGCGGGGGCCAATTATATTGCAAATTCTCCCGTCGATATATTGCATTATATTTTGGGATAAAAAAGTCGGACTGATGTGTTTACAGCGGGAGGCAATCCAAATAATGTAAAGCTTCCTTAATTGCTACTTTGGCACCGTGGCGTGAACTAAAGCCCAGTAGAATCAATAGAAGGATATCAATGTGAGTTGGAGCGTTTATAACAAGATGCGAATTAAGAATTCACGTTTTGCCCATTTCTTATATGTATAGTATTCTGAAGATGTTAGATTAGTGGTGAGGAATTCAGTTATAAGAAAACCCCGATCGGAATTATCGGTTCCGTCGGGGTTGTTATCATTATGCGGGGGAGTGGTATGCGGTTCTCCATGATATTTTAAGAATATCTCTATTTTATCCATGTAAACGATTATTTTCTCGACTAAAAGTTCTACAAGGTTTCGAGGTGTTTTTTGAATGGCGTACTTTAAGTATTTCTTAATTTCATCCGTCGTCGGGACTGAGCGCTCTTTGTTTTTTTCTATCAATAATTTTTCAGTCAATGCCTTCTTTTGCGTCTCAAGTTCATCCAAACGGGTTTTCGTAGTATCACTGAAAATTCCGTTTTCGATTGCTTTTAGCAAATTGGATAATGACTTGTTGGTTTGAGCTAAAGCCTTTTCAAGTGTTTTTAAGGTTTGCGCTTCGGCTGTATCTTGCTGTAATTTTATTAAAAGACGTTCAGTCAGAAAGTTTAGATTTTTCTCAGTTGTGACTTGGTCAACAAGTGCGGAAACTACGAGGTTTTCCAAAATGTCTTTTCGGAATGTTTTATCTTTACAGCCCTTTACTCGTCTGGCGGAAAAACAACGATAGTATCTGTATTGTTTCTTGCCGCGTGATTTTCCTCCGGCTGAACGCATAGGATTACCGCATTCGCAGAATAATTTTCCTTTTAAGATGTATTCAACGCCGGGGACATGTTTGCCGTGACGGTTCGCTTCAAGTCGCTTTTGTACTTGTTGAAATATTTCTTCGGGGATGATGCGAGGAAAAATGTTGTCGTATAATATTCCGTTGACGGTATATCTTCCCGCATACCGCTCCAAATGTAACATATAGTACATGGATTCAGGCGAAAATGGAACACCTTTTTTATTTACGATGCCGTCGGTTTTTAATTCTTCCGCAAGGGTGAGCAATCTTTTTCCGTTTGCGTATTCGGTAAAGATTCTTTTCGTAATTTTCGCCTCGGTTTCATTGATAACGACTTTTCTGTCGACGACATCATAACCGTAATTTATCCAGCCGCCGGGGAATAAACCTTTCATCCGAGTTTCACGCAATCCACGCTTTGATTTTTGCGAGAGTTCTTCGCTGTAGTATTGATTCATGCCTTCGAGGAGCGACTCAAGCAGAATGCCTTCAGGAGTGTCAGGAATATTTTCCATCGCGGAAAGTATTTTAATACCGTTGTCTTTCAGGTGTTTACGGTGAATTGCCATCTCGTATTTGTTTCTAGAGAATCGATCTAATTTGTAAACGAGGACGAAGTCCCAGGCTTTTTTGTCGCTGTCTTTGAGCATCTGCTGGAAGGCTTCGCGGTTGTCGTTGGTGCCGGTCATGGCACGGTCGATATAAGTATCGACGATAACGATGTCGTTGCGTTTGGCAAATTCGTCGCAGACTCGTTTTTGCCCTTCAATGGATTGTTCGGTCTGGCGGTCACTTGAATAACGCAGATACTCAACGCCTGTTTTCATGGCAAATCTCCTTCTTTTTGTTGGACGCCGTGTCGGGCAGGGCTGTCCTGGTGTAGATGACTGCTTTTTTCATAAGAAATAAAACCTCCGTAAGTTTTTTCCTATATTGTAAACGATAAAGTCGCAAGCCATATGTGACTTTAGAAAAGTTTTTCTAAATCCGACTGTCTTTCGACGGGAAGAGAAGAATCGGAAAAGGCGGAAGCAGTCAAGGGAAAGGGAATAGAGGAAGGGGGGATAAAGAGCATACAGCCGCAAGGAAAAAGTATTGCGTGCGGGTAAAGAAAAAGCCCCCGGTCAAAAGACCGAGGGCGTATAAGTTTTAAGCGATAGTTTTTCCTCCTTGACGGCGGCCGAATTTTCCGATACCAAAAAACGGAGAAAGACAGACGGGAATGCGGGAGATATGCGGTTTTCGGATGCGGAAGAGGTGATTTATCTGTGAGAAACAGGTGCTGTTTGCCTACTCACGCTTTTCATTGGCTTTATGTTATAATAAAAAAGCAGTGGAGGCAAGCATGAATAAGAAAGAGTGGAAGATCGAGGTGATAGTAAAGGGCACTCCTCGTTTGGAACTTGTGCTGGAAAATCTTATGGAAGCATTTGTGACCGGGCTCATTGAAAATTTGGAGGAATGTCAAAAAAAGGATAAAGGTCAATGTAGTTTTTAATAATGTAAATAAAAACGTTTTTATGTACACAGAAGAAACAATCACGAAACAAAAAAGTAAAATTCCGTAAATAAAGAAAATATATCTTAAATTTTTAAGTTTTTCTCTCCTCTGATGTAAAAAAATGGTTTGAGCTGTTGCTTCGTGCGAAACAATCCAGACTATGATTTTGTCAAAAATCGTAT
>CASEWU010000099.1 GCA_949291725.1 uncultured Bacillota bacterium | reverse complement strand
GAGAAGTACTTTTATGGAACTGCGATCGTGTGGTCAGAATTTCATTGCGGGGAAGCGCCGTTTCATGAACGCGTCGCCGAAAACGCGGTCGATGAGTTCCCCGAGCGCGGTATGAGCCGCAAATCCGTGCGCCCTTGCGGAATAGCGGACGAGCGCGGAAAGGGTCAAAAGCATATCCGCCGCGATCCAGCAGGCCAAAACGATCGCGATCGTTTTCATCGCCTTTTTCGGCAGGGATTCCAAAAGCCTGTCGAGCGGTTTGTATACGACGAATACGACAAAGACGCACAGCACGCCCCAAAAGAGCATATAGGGGACGGTCGTACGCCCGTTTATGTTCAGCAATTTGTGCGAGTAATCCCAGGAGCGCGTACCGAGCACCGTCTCTTCGAGGAAACTCAATACGTATTCCACGGCGCCGCCGCCGACGGAGCCGATCGCAAAAACTTGCCACCACTTGTCCCTGTTGCGCAAAAGCAGGATGATGACGAGCGCGCCCGTACCGTAAACGAAATTGAAGGGTGAGGCTATGCTCCCGTTGCAGAACACGAAACCGCGCCCCCGCATCAGGTTCAGCAGGGTTTCCCAAACCGTTCCCGTCAGGCCGCCGAGCACATAGATGTATACCGCTTTGTAGAAATCGAACGGCAGGTTTTTACGCTTTGTGCGGCCGCGCGCCTGATCTTCCCTGTTTCGGAGATATTCGTCCGCGCAGTTATCCGCGGGCGTTTTCGGGGTGTCTGTGTGCGATCGCATCTTCAAACATCTCCTCCATGCGGTCGATGCATTTTTCTATGCGGAACTGTTCCGCAAATTCGATATACCTGCTTCGCAGATCTTTCCGCAGGCGGGGGTTTTCGATCATGCGGTCTATTTTTTCGGCAAGGGCGCCGCTGTTGCCCGATGAATACAGGTCGTCTTCCGAAAGGGCAAAATAACGGGCGGCGGACATTTCGCTGTTTGCGATGACGGGAACCAGGCCGCAGGTGATCGCTTCCACGCACGCGATCGATTCGATCTCCGCATAGGATGTATGCACGTACAGATCGCTGTAATTGATGCGTTTCGCCAATTCCTCCTTGGGGAGAAAGGCTATCTCCGGCCTGTTCCGTAGTTTTTTGCCCATCCGTTCGAGTTTGTCCTTCAGCGGCCCGTCTCCCGCGATGAACACTTGTATCCGATCGGAGTATCTGGACTGTTTTACCGCTTTCAAAAGATCGCTCTGGCATTTTTCTTTCGTGAGCCTTCCCGTGGTAAGGATGCAGAATTTCCCTTCGAGGTCGGCGGGCTTTTCTTCCTTTTCGGGTTTATAGATCGGGTCTACGCCGTTGGAAATGACGCGCATGTCCGCCTCATAGCCGTGTTTTTTCAAAGTATCGGCAATGAACTGCGTGGGGCAGTGGATGTATTCGGCATAGCGGTAAAAACTTTCATAGAAATATTTGTACAGGAAATTGTTGGCGGTTTTGCTTTTTTGCAGGCCCACGTGGCTCGTTACGTTTTCCGGCTGTACGTGGAAGGCTGTGGTTACGGGCTTTTTCAGTTCGTTTGCGATCCGTATCGCCGTTTTTCCCATTTTGAAGGGCATCAGGATGTGTACGACGTCGCAATCCCCGATGACTTTTCTCAAAAGCGCTTCGTCCGGCTTGGCGAGTTCGACCCCGTTCCTTTTAACGTAATTGTTAAATATCTTGAAATCTCTTTTGCCGACCGAATGAAAACCTTCTTCGTCCGTTTCGCCCGGTGACACGACTTCCACGTCGTGCCCGCGCATTTTCAGGTTTTTTATCAGTCTTTTGACCGTGATGGTGGTACCGTTGTTTTCTTCTCCGAGTACGTCCGCAATGATCGCAATCTTCATAAAAATCGCTCCGATGCTCCCGCCGTGCGGCTGCGCGCGGCGGAATATGATTTTTTATTGATTTGATGCGGGCCGATTCGGATCGGAATGCGTCAGCGATCGGTGAGGGCTTCGTGCCCCGCCGACAAAAGTTTCGCGCATTTATCGAGTATCGATTCCAACGGGGTCTCCTGCTCAGAGCGGAGCCACGCGATGAATACGTCGAGCATGCCCGCCGTCATAAAATCGATGATGTAAAACGCATGATCGTCCGAGCCCGCGTTTTCGTTCACGAAATCGGCATAAGCTCTCGCGGCAAAACATTTTTTCAGCTTTTCGAGAAAGTACGCTGCCTCCGATGAATTCCGCACAAAGTTTTCGAACCCGTCATAAGAAGAGATCACTTCGGTACACGTTGTGAGGAAACCGAGCGGATGTTCCAGCGTATAGAAGAAAGAATTGCCTTTATAGCTGTCAAATATACGTTTGACGATTTCTTCCCTGATGGAAAGCAGAACTTGTTCGGTGCTTTCGAAGTGAAGATAAAAGGTCGTCCGGTTGATGTCGGCATTTTTGCACAGGTCGACGATTTTAATGTCGGACAATCTCTTTTCGGCCAGCATGCGCAAGAGCGCGTCCTGTATCGCGTTGATGGTTTTTCTGCTGCGTTTGTCTTCTTTTCTCATATATCCCTCCGTTTACAGCATTATAACCGATAAAGCCATGTTTGTCAACACTTGTCGATTATTTTATTTTGCGACCGATCGGTTGAAAAAAAGGGCAAGAAGGGTTATAATATGAACCGAACGGAAGAATATAAAAGGAGATCGTTATGGACAAAAACGTGAGCAGGCTTTTGAACAGCCAGATCAATAAAGAATTTTATTCGTCTTACCTTTATTTTGAATTTGCCAATTATTATCAGGAAGCCGGTCTCGACGGCTTCTATAATTGGTATTATGTACAGGCGCAGGAAGAGATGGATCACGCTCTTCTCATGGTCAAATATCTGCAGAACAACGGGGAAAAGGTCACGTTTGACGCGATCGCAAAGCCTTCCGCCGCGCTTACGGACAATATGGCGCCCTTAAAAGCCGCGTTCGAACACGAAAAGTATATCACGGGCGAGATCAACGAGATCTATGCGGCGGCAAACGCGGCAAAAGATTTCCGCACCATGCAGTTCCTCGACTGGTTCGTAAAGGAACAGGGCGAGGAAGAGAAGAACGCTTCAGACCTCATCCGCAAGATGGAACTGTTCGGTTCGGACGCGCGTTCTTTGTATCTGCTCGACAGTGAATTGAAAACGCGCGTTTATGCCGCCCCGTCCCTTGTCCTGTGATGGCATTATAGCGGCTTTATGTTAAAATATTGTTAACAAAACACCAAAAATTCGTAAATTC
>CASEWU010000098.1 GCA_949291725.1 uncultured Bacillota bacterium | reverse complement strand
GAAAAAATTTTGAAAAATTCCTGCAATAGCATTGTAAAAAAAGCGAAATTGCTGTATAATAGGAGAAGATAGGCATATGTGTTTTTCAGCATTGCACCGGGCATTCCCGAGTATTGTGTATGAGCAGCCGTTTTCTTTTCGAAAGCATACTACAGTCGGAATCGGGGGAACAGCGCCGCTCGGAGTTTATCCGAAAAGTGCAGAGGAGCTTGTCAAGATTCTTGTTTTCTTGCGTTCGGAAAGAATCCCGTATTTTATTCTTGGCAACGGCAGCAATATCCTTGTTTCGGATACCGGGTTTCAGGGCGTCGCTATCTGCACTCGGAAAATGAATGATGTGCATATCGGGTGCGACGGGCAAAGCATTGAAGCGGAATGCGGTGCAAGTGTCGCTCAAATTCTTGCCTTTGCTGTCAAAAACGGGTTGGACGGCCTGGCGTTTCTTGCCGGGATCCCCGCGACAATGGGCGGAATACTTTATATGAACGCCGGGGCGCAGGGGCAATATATTGAAAGTGTCTTGCAAAATGCGGAGATTTTTTTGGAAGGCAAACGTACTTATCTGACGGCTCAGGACTGCCGTTATTCTTATAAAGAAAGCCGCTTTATGCACGAAGATGCCGTTATATTAAAATGTGTTTTGCGATGCAGTGTGTCGGCTCCGGAAATGATCTTAAAAAACTACAGGGAAATTCTTTTAAAGCGCAATATGCTGCCCAAAGGCAAAAGTTTGGGATGTATTTTTAAAAATTTGCCCGGTGTTTCAGCCGGACAGTTGATAGAGAAATGCGGTTTAAAAGGATTACGATGCGGAGGTGCCGCTGTATCCGCTAAACATGCGAATTTTATCATAAATAATTCCGGCGCAACAGCGGATGAATATAAGGCGCTGATTTATCAGGTGAAGCAAAGAGTCTTTTCTGAGACCGGCATGGTCCTTGAGGAGGAGATCCGTTACATAGGAGAATTTGCAGATGCTTCTGACGGGTGATTACCATACGCATACATTGTACAGCCACGGGAAAGGTACAGTGCTGGAAAATGCTATGCGGGCAAAAGAGATAGGTTTAAAAGAAATTGCGATTACTGACCACGGATTTGAACAACTTGCCTTTGGGCTTCGTCATGATCGGATACCGCAACTGATTACGGATTGTAAAAAGGCTTCCGAACAAGTCGGAATACCGGTATATGTGGGAACGGAAGCAAATCTTTGCGATGAAAACGGCAGGACAGATTTACAGCCGAAAGATTATAAAGATTTTGATATTTTCCTGATGGGGATACATCGTTTTGTCCGATTTACGAGATTCAGAGATTTTTGGTATATGCTGATGCTTAATTCTTGGCATACCTCAATGCATATTAAGCCGAGTGAAAGTCTTATACGTTATAATACCAATGCATACATCAATGCAATCAAAAACAACCCGATCGATGTGATCACGCATTTGAACTATCAATCCTTTTGCGATGTGGTGGAAGTTGCAAAGGCGGCACGGGATTATGGAACATATATCGAGCTGAACTCGAAGAAGGTTCATTTGACAGATGAAGAGGTGGCAAAGATCCGCGATACGGGAGTTCACTTCCTGATTGACTCGGATGCTCATTCCGTTGACAGGATCGGAGACACTCAACTCGTGGACAAGCTTTTGGAACGCGTTGAAATACCTCATGCGCAAATTGATAACATAGACGGGAAATATCCTAAGTTTCGATTCAGAGAATTTAAAGAGAGAAATTTATAAAGTGTCGAAAGGAAATTTTACGCGCGATCTGAAAAAAGAATTGATCCGCCGCGGGTTTGATAACGCTTGTTGTAAAACGGCTGCTCTTTCAGCGTTTCTCCGGACCACGGGAAGTATTATTCGTCGCGGCAATCTGGTCGGATTCGAATTTACTACGGAAAGTGAAGACGTTGCTGAATTTATTATCGGACTTTTAGAAGACGTATTCGGTGCGGAGTGGAAAGTCGTGCAGGCGTCGGAAGATGTTCGGAACGGAAGAAATCGTTTAGTATTTCAGTGTTTGTCTGAAAACTCCTTGTTTATTTTAGAAGAACTTGGCATTGCTGAACGAAAAGACGGCGATATCGGCTTGAATTTTGGCATTGATCCGTATCTGGTTGAGAATGAATGCTGTAAGAGGGCGTATATAATCGGCGCGTTTTTAGGCAGCGGAAGTTGCATTCTTCCAAAGCTGGAAGATGCACGATCCGGATACCATTTGGAGATCGTATTTTCAGGTAAGGTTGCGGCAGAAGATTTCTGTACGATTCTTGCTCAGTATGAGATATTGGCGAAGAGTGTATCCAGAAAAGGTACACATGTTGTTTATTTGAAAAGCCGTGAGAGTATATCGGATTTTTTGGCTTTGATCGGGGCAGAAAATTCCCTGTTGAAGCTGGATGAATTGGCTGCACAAAAGGATGAGAAGAATCAGATAAACCGAGTAGCGAATTGCATGCAAAAAAATTTTGATAAAAGCGTGCTGGCTTCGGTGCGTCAGATTCGGGCTATTGAAAAATTGCAGGAGCTGGGAGAGCTGGATGGATTGGATGCTGCTTTGCAGGAGACAGCGGCGGCACGTCTCGCCGATAAAGAGGCGTCGCTGAAAGAACTTTCTGAGCGGCTGAAAATATCTAAAAGCTGTCTGAATCACAGACTGCGTAAACTTGTAAAAATCGCTGACGAACAGTCGGGGGAGTGAAAGAATGGATAAAGTTACTTTTGTTTATAATAAAGACACATACAACGCTTATGATGCTCAGCGAATTGTGTTTGAAGCCGGAAAATTCAAAAGTGAAATCATCTTTGAGGACGGAGCCAAACGCGGAAATGCTAAGAGCATTATCGGATTGCTTTCTATGAAGTTTCTGAAAGGGGATGAATATACAGTCATGGCAGAGGGACCCGACAGTGCGGCCGCCGTTCGTGCTATGGCGGAATTTATTTCATCGAAACTTTAAAGGGTATTTATTTAGTTTTCGATAAGACTACCAGCAGCTCCGCACAAATGTGCGGAGCATTTATCTCAAACAGAGGAAAAAGACGAGGACTGACATGGCTGAATTTGTACATTTACATCTCCATACGGAATATAGTTTACTTGACGGTGCTTGCAAGGTCAAAGAACTCATATCGCATTGTGTAAAAAATAATATCAAATCCATTGCAATCACGGATCACGGGAATATGTATGCGACATTGCAATTTGCTGAACAATGCCGCAAAAATAACATTCAGGCAATCATCGGATGTGAACTGTACATGACGCAGGACCTTCATGTCAAGAACAGTTCCAGCGATTTCGAGCATTTGATCCTTCTGGCGAAGAATAAGAAGGGCTACAAAAATCTTGTGAAGCTTGATTCTATTGCTTACGTAGACGGGTTTTATTACAAACCGCGCGTG
>CASEWU010000097.1 GCA_949291725.1 uncultured Bacillota bacterium | reverse complement strand
CGTACCAATGTGCGGTTTTCCGTACCATGTCACGGAACAGTATTTGCAGGCGCTCCTCGAACATTGCAGCGTATGCGTTGTGGAACCGGACGCCGAACCCATCTGCATTCTTTCCCATGCGGCAAGCGCGGAACCGGAAAAGGCAGAGGGGGCGTCCGTCGCTGAGGTGCAGCGACCTATGCTTACGGAGATCGAAGAAGCCGAAGCGAATCCGTTTGACGAGGAAGAAGAATCGGAGGATGAGCCTAACGAAGCAGATTGGGAAGAAGAACAGTCCGACTCTGTTTCCGAAGAGGCGAAGTCCGAGTCGAAGAAAGATGAAAAGGGGATTCGGGACAGGAAACGGAAACAAAAGCCGCAAATGTCGCTATTTGATATTGTTGAGCCAGAGGAGAAGAGCGAGCGCGAGAAACTTATCGAGCGGACGCTGCAATACGGAAACGGCGTTCAGGACGGAAAATATCGTATTTTCGATTGTTACAACGAAAACCCGACGCCCAAAGCGTTTGCGGATTTTCTGAAACATGAATACGGGATCGGCGGCCATAGCAGTGTAAATGGTTACGACGAATGGCATGACGGCAAGGGTATCTGCGTTTCACAAAAAGGAACAAACGACAAGATTGAAATGCTTTTGAAATGGTCGGAAGTAGCTTTGCGCATCGCCGATCTGATCGACGACGACAACTATCTGACGGTTCGGGAAAAAGAGGGGTATTCCGCATACAGCATGGAGCTAAACAGACAGAGAGTGCTGCGTGCTGAAGAGGAGCGACAGAAGCATGAATTGATCGAACAGGTCATCGTCAAAGAGGCGCCCGTCCGCAAGCAGAGGATTCTGGATGCATATTCCGAGAACAGTGAAATCGCTATATTTGCCGTATTCTTGCAAAACGAATACGGGACGGAGGTCGAAGCGACGAGCGAATATCATGCGCGCTATAATGCGAACGGCGTATGGCTGTCCAAGTATAATGCGATCGGCAATACGGAATTGCGTGTCAGTCTTTCGTGGGAAAAATTTGCGGAACAGGTGATCGACGTCATCGAAAGAGGTCGGCTGTTTGCGGAGGGGAACGGGTACGAAGACGCAGACGAAAGTGAGCCGTCCGCCATTACGGATGCCGAGCAGGGCGAAAACACCGATCTCAATGCGGTATTAGACCAAAGCGATCTCGGTGGAGCGAAGACGCGGTTCAAGAACAACGTTGCGGCGATCCGGCTTGTAAACAGGCTGTATACAGAAAACCGCAATCCCACGTCGGAGGAGAGAAGGACGCTTGCGCAGTATGTCGGCTGGGGCGGATTGCCGCAGGTCTTTGACGAATCGAATCGGCAATGGCAGAAGGAGTATGCGGAACTCAAATCCCTGCTCACATCGGAGGAATACGAAGCGGCGAAGGGGAGCGTGTTGAACGCGCACTATACGAGCAAGGAGGTGATCGGCGGGATATATGCCGCGCTCGAAAGGTTCGGGGTAAAGGGCAACAATCGTATTTTGGAGCCGGCGTTGGGCACGGGCAATTTTTTCGGATATATGCCGCAGGCTATTGCGGATGGCAGTAAGCTGTACGGTGTGGAGCTGGATACGATTACGGGCAGGATCGCCGCTAAATTATACCCGCAGGCAAACGTACAGATCAAGGGCTTTGAGGAAACGAGCTATCCGAACGACTATTTCGATGTGGTGGTGAGCAACGTGCCGTTCGGCGGCTACGGCGTGTACGACAGCGAATATTCCCGTCAGAAATTTCTCATACACGATTATTTTATAGCCAAGAGCATCGACAAGGTAAAGCCGGGCGGCATAGTAGCGTTGGTGACGAGCAAAGGCACGCTGGACAAACTCAATCCTACGGCAAGGAAATACATGGCGGAGCGCGCGGAATTACTCGGCGCCGTTCGTTTGCCGAATACGGCATTCAGGCAGACGG
>CASEWU010000096.1 GCA_949291725.1 uncultured Bacillota bacterium | reverse complement strand
TAAAACGTCCTCCTTTGTGTCTTACTTATGTACGGTTGCGAGCCTTACATTCAGTTTAGCACAAAGGAGCTTTTTTGTATACCTGCTTCTTGCTGCAGCTAAAGCCTTTGTCGTTTTTCCTTTATCCACCGGCATAGCCGGGGGGTTTCTTTTAATGACACAAAAGGGCCCTGCCTGTATGAAAACAGGCAGGGCCCTTTTACTTATTTACGCACTCTTTTTGATGAGTTCAGGCTTGGAATTGCCTAAAACACAGTCGCGCGTGATCTTCACTTCGCTGATATCGTTGTCCGACGGGATCTCGTACATGACGTCCGTCATAATATTCTCGATGATCGTGCGCAGTCCGCGCGCGCCCGTCTTCAATTTGATCGCCGTGCTTGCTATCTCGCTCACAGCCGACGGCTCAAACGAAAGTTTTACCCCGTCCAATCCGATGAGTTTCTGGTACTGTTTGATCAGTGCATTCTTCGGTTCGGTCAGGATCTTCACCAGCGCCGTTTCGTCCAGAGGCTGCAGATTGACCACGATCGGCACACGTCCGACAAATTCCGGAATCAGCCCGAATTTCGTCAGATCCTGCGGCTTCACGTCGTCGAAAAGCTGATAATCCATTTCGTCCGTACTCTTGACTTTGCTGCCAAAACCGAGGGACGTATCATCTTTTCGTGCCTGAACGATCTTATCCAATCCCACAAACGCACCGCCGCAGATAAACAGAATATTCGTCGTATCGATACGCATGCATTCCTGCTGAGGATGCTTCCTTCCGCCCTGCGGAGGTACATTCGCGATCGTACTTTCAATGATCTTCAAAAGCGCCTGCTGTACTCCTTCGCCCGATACGTCGCGCGTGATGGATACGTTCTCGCTCTTGCGCGCGATCTTGTCGATCTCGTCGATATAAATGATGCCGCGCTGCGCCTTTTCGATATCATAGTCCGCATTCTGGATAAGTTTGAGCAGAATGTTTTCCACGTCTTCGCCCACATATCCGGCTTCCGTCAGGGTCGTGGCGTCGCTCGTGGCAAACGGAACATTCAGAATCCTCGCCAGCGTACGCGCCAAAAGCGTCTTGCCGCAGCCCGTAGGACCGAGCAGCAAAATATTGCTCTTTTCGATCTCGACATCGTCGTCCTTTTTACTCAGCTCGCTGTTGATGCGTTTATAATGATTGTATACGGCTACCGACAAAACTTTCTTTGCCTTGTCCTGCCCCACGATATATTTATCCAGTTCCGCTTTGATTTCCGAAGGCTTTTTCAGTTCCACCGTATCCGTCGGTTTCTCCTGCGCCGCACGGATCTCCTCGTTACAGATCTCCACACATTCGTCGCAGATGGACAAACCGTCCGGCCCGCTGATCAGTACCTTCGTGCGGCTCTTCGGTTTGCCGCAAAATGAACAGCATTGTTCTTCTTTCATGGTTGTTGTCCTCCTTTCGCGTCCCCTTGCGGGCCGCGGGATGATTGTATGTCAATAACAAAGCACGCCGCGGTTTCGTAAATTGAAACGAACGGCGGCGCTGCTCTCATACCGGTACAAATTTCTTCGCACCGTCTTTATCTTTTATAAAATACGTTGTCGACAAGCCCGTAATTTTTCGCCTCTTCCGCAGACAGATAATTGTCGCGGTCCGTATCGCGCTCGATCTCCTGGATGCTCCTGCCCGTGTTGTCAGCCAAAATACGGTTCATCTTGTCTTTGATCTTCAGGATATGCTCCGCCTGGATCTTGATATCGCTCGCCTGTCCCTGTGCTCCGCCAAGCGGCTGATGGATCATGATCTCGCTGTTCGGAAGCGCAAAACGCTTGCCGCGCGTACCGCTGGAAAGCAGAAATGCTCCCATGCTCGCCGCCATTCCGATACAGATCGTAGATACGTCGCAATGAATATACTGCATCGTATCGTAGATCGCCATGCCCGCCGTAACACTTCCGCCCGGACTGTTGATGTACAGGCTGATATCCTTGTTCATATCCTTCGCTTCCAGGTAAATCAACTGCGCCACAATGGTATTCGCCATACCGTCGTTGATCTCACCCGAAAGAAAGATGATACGGTCTTCCAACAGGCGCGAGTAAATATCGTACGAACGCTCGCCCCGGCTGGATTGCTCCACTACCATCGGAATCAGATTCATTTTGATTTCGTCCATGTCTTCTCCAATCGCTCTCGACGGGCACAAAATCCCGTGCGATTACTCCGCTTTATCTTCCTTTTTTACCGCTTTCTTCGTCGTTTTCTTTGCCGCGGGCTTTTCTTCACTGTCCGCTTTCTTCGTCATCTTCTTTGCCGCGGGCTTTTCTTCACTGTCCGCTTTCTTCGTCGTCTTCTTTGCCGCGGGCTTTTCTTCACTGTCCGCTTTCTTCGTCGTCTTCTTTGCCGCGGGCTTTTCTTCGCTGTCCGCTTTTTTCGTCGTCTTTTTTGCTGCGGGCTTTTCTTCGCTGTCCGCTTTCTTCGTCGTCTTCTTTGCTGCGGGTTTCTTTTCTTCCGCATCCGCCGTCATGTTGTTGTTCTCTTTCAGGAAAGCAAACAGCTTGTTGATGACGATATCGTTGCCGATGTATTCGCGCTGAGAAGCGTCCACGTCTTTCTTATATTCCTCCAAAGACTTGTTCGCAGCTTTTGCAAACTCTTCGAGTTTTGCGTCGATCTCCGCGTCTTCCGCCTTGATGTTCTCTTCACGGATGATCTTATCGATGACCAACTGGCTCTTGACGGTATCCGTCGCCTGCGCACGATAGCCTTCGCGGAAGGTTTTAAGATCCGTTCCCATATACTTGAGATAATCCGCAAGCTTCATTCCGCCATACTGCATGCCGAGGCGATACTCCATGTTGCGCATCATCATGTCCATCTGATTTTCGATCATTGCGTCGGGGATCTCCACTTCCGCGTTGTCGGTGATGGCTTTCACGATGTTGTTTTCCGTTTCGGAATCGCCCTTTTCTTTAGCCTGTTTTTCAAGGCGTTCGCGCGTCTCTTTCTTATAAGCGTCCACGCTTTCCGCACCCGCCGCGTCTTTGATGAACTCGTCGTTGATCTCAGGCAACTCTTTCTTTTCCAGCTTATTCAGCTTGACAGCAAACACGGCATCTTTCCCTTTCAGGTTTTCCGCCTGGTAGTTTTCGGGGAACTTCACGTTTATATCCTTCTCCTCGCCTACTTTCATACCGATGACCTGATCTTCAAATCCCGGAATAAAAGAATTGCTGCCGAGTACGAGCGGATAATTCTCGCTTGTGCCGCCTTCAAACTTTTCGCCGTCCACACTGCCGGAAAAATCGATGGTAGCCGTATCGCCCTTTTCCGCTGCACGGCCTTCCACCGCCACAAGACGGCTGTTGCGCTCCTGCAGACGTTTGAGTTCGGACTCCACGTCCTCATCCTTTACATTATACTCAACTTTTTTAATGTTTATACCCTTGTAAGCGCCCAATTTCACGTCGGGTTTTACGGGAGCCACCGCAACGAGCACCGCGCCGTTTTCGCTGATGTCCTCCACGGAAAGCTGCGGCTGACCGACTACGGTAAAGTTATCCTTTTCCTTTTCCACGATATCATAATAATGATCGGAGAAGAGATTGTTCAGCGCATCTTCATAGAAAACTCCCTTTCCGTAATTCAGCTCGATAACGTGCTTGGGAGCTTTGCCCTTGCGGAATCCGTTGACAAAATATTTCCCGCGCGTCTGTTCATACGCTTTCTGATTAGCGGCATCCCACTCGTTTTTGTCAAACGTCATGGTGATTTTCACTGTGCTCTTCTCGGAAGATTCGGTTTTGTATTTCATAAAAACTTCTCCTGCTATAAATTACCTTTTTACTCGTTATAGTATTTTAGCACAAAGCAAACGTTTTGCAAAGCGTTTTTATGCAAATGATTTACTTTTTTTGGCGAATACGTTATAATAAACAGAGCAAACGGCAAAAACAGCGGTATTTTCCAGATCAAACGCCGTCTGCGAAAAGGAGCAGATCATGCCACAGGACGCCTTTACGCTGCGCCACATCGCGCGAGAACTCGACGAACAGCTGCGCGGCGGAAAAGTCAATAAAATTATCCAGCCGTCGCGCGACGAGATCGACATCTTGCTGTATGCGGGCGGAAAAACAAAAAAGCTCGTGCTCAACACGAACGCATCCTTTGCGCGCGTCATTCTTTCGGATATTCCGCGCACCGCGCCCGACGTAGCGCCCAATTTCTGCATGCTTCTGCGAAAATACATCACGGGAGCACAGCTTCTTTCCGTCGCGCAATGCGGTTTCGAGCGGATCCTCGCGTTCACATTCGACTGTTGCGGCGAATTTTCCAGGGCGACGCGCATCCTTTACGCCGAGATCATGGGGAAATACTCCAACCTGATCCTCACCGAAAACGGGATCATTGCCGGGGCGCTGAAAATCTCCTCTCTGCAGGAAAATTTCAAGCGTGCGCTTTTTCCGGGCGTCAAATACCTGCCTCCCGAACCGCAGGACAAAGCCGATCCGTCCGACAAGGCGCAGCTTTGCGAACGCCTGTCCGCTTTTCAGGGCGGCGATTTTGCGGAATTTCTGTTTGGCAATATTTCGGGGCTTGCCCTGCCGACCTGCCGTATCCTCGCTCAAAAGCTTGAAGATCCTGACCGACCTTTCGGGGATAACGTTGCAAAAACGGCACAACGTATCCAGGAATTTATATTTTCAGACGAAGTCTCCCCTGCTTTGGAACGGGTAAACGGAGAAGCCAAAGATTTTCACGCGCGCTATAACGGAGAACCGTATCCGACCGTCTGTGCCGCCGCCGACGCCTACTATACCGAACGGGAAACGAGGCGCGATTTCAATGAAAAAAAGCGCAAGCTGGAAAGCCTTCTGCAAGCGCGCCGCAAGAAAGAGGAGAAAAAACTCGCTCTCTTGCGCGAACGCGAAAACAGCTGCGCGGATATGGAAAAAAACCGAATTTTCGGCGAACTTATCACGGCAAACCTGTATGCGCTCCGCAAAGGAATGGAAGGCTGCGAAGTTGTCAATTATTACGACGAAAATGCGGCAACTGTCCGCATAGCGCTGGATAAAACGCTTACGCCCGCGCAGAACGCACAGAAATATTATAAAAAATACAACAAGCAAAAGCGCACGCTTGCGGCGGTCGCGCCGCAGAAAGCGGAGGCAGAATCCGACCTCGATTACACGGAAAGCATGCTTTCCGCTTTGTCCCGCGCGGAAAATACGCTGGATCTGACGGAAATCGAACAAGAACTGCGCGATACGGGGATTTTGCCGCCCGAAAAGAAAAAGTTAAAAAATGCGCCCGTCGTCCCCTTCCGCGTTTTTGCCGTGGGAAAATTCCGCATTTTTGCGGGACGGAACAACGTTCAGAACGACAGGCTCCTGCGCGAAGCCGCCCCCGACGATCTTTGGCTGCATACGCAGAAATATCACAGTTCGCACGTGCTCATCCGCACGGAAGGGCGTAAAATCCCGGACGATGTACTCCTTGCCGCCGCCGAGATCTGCGCCTGTTTTTCGGACGCCAAACAAGGAAATAAAATACCCGTCGATTACTGCCAGCGCCGGTTTGTCAAAAAGCCGCCCAGAGCAAAAGCGGGCTTCGTTACGTACACCGATTTCAAAACCATCCTCGCCGACCCGAAACGCCATTCGGAACTGGAAATATGATTATCTCGCTTCGGCGAACAACCAAAGCAGGCAATCGCCGCTGTTGCAAAAAATGCAACAGCGGCGATTTTTTTAAGTGAGTACGCGTGCAGACAAAAAAATTTGTCTGCACGTGCGGTGATCTGAAAAGCATGCATAAAAAATACATTTTATGAAAACCAAAACGTTCGGCGCACGTCAAACATCGGTTGAACGGTATCAGACTCTAGTCGGACGGTTGTTGAACGCCGCTCAGGCGACAACGAAGGATGGATTGAACGGCAGTCGGGCATCAGTTGAACGGAATTCGCACTTTAACTGAGCAGCTGTTGAACAGCGATCAGACAAAAATAAGGCGACAGTTGAAAGACAATTGAACGGCTGTTAAGCAACTGTGGGATTTGTAAATTTACAGAAGATTTTTCCCGCGTAATTTTTGGAAAAAGCGCTTTTTTATGCAATTCTCTTGCCTTAGCGATGAATCCATGTTACAATACACGTGGTCATAAAAACATAGAATTGTGAGATAATACATGCAAGATACAACGATATCCGTCTGTTACAGCGGCAACAAAAGAGTTTTTCCGGGGCTTTTGCTTTCGGTGCTGTCGCTTGCCAAATACACACAGCGTCCGCTGCATATTTACATTCTTTCCATGGATCTGCACGAACAAAACGCGAATTATCTGCCGTTCAGCGAAAACCAGATCGATATTCTCAACACCGTTTTGCGGCAAAAAAATGAGAAAAGCTGCGCTGAACTTGTCGACGTGGGAGAATTCTTCCGCAAGGAACTTGCCGCAGGGAAAAACGCAAAAAATTATTATACGCCCTATGCACAGCTTCGATTGTACCTGTCCGAACTGGAGCAGATGCCCGACAAACTCATATATCTGGACATCGATACGATGGCGGCTTCGGATATCGGACAGCTGTATGATATCGACATTTCCGGTTATGAATACGCCGCGGCACTGGATTATATGGGCAAATTCTGGATCTCGCCCGTTTACTGCAACTCGGGCGTCTTGCTTTTAAATCTCCCCGAACTGCGCCGCACGAAACTTTTTCCGCGGGTGCGCGAATATGTGGCAAAGCACCGCATGATCATGCCCGACCAGACGGCTTTGCACCGCCTGCACAGAAAAAGAATGATCCTGCCCATGCGATTCAATGAACAGAGAGACATCAAAAAAGATACCGTCGTCAAGCATTTCTGCCGCGGAATATTCTGGCTCCCCTTTTTTCATATTTACAACATCAAACAATGGGAACGCGACGCCGTCCACAAGCGCCTGAAAATACATTACTACGACGATATTTATGATCAATACGATCAGCTTGCAAAATCATACGATCTGGAGAAATAGCCATGTCTGATACAACGATCCATGTCTGCTATTGCGGAAACAAAAAAATATTCCACGGAATGCTCCTTTCGGCCCTGTCGCTTGCCATGCGGACAAAACGCCCCCTGCACCTGTATATCCTGTCCATGGATCTGCACGAACAAGATCCCTCATATCTGCCTTTCAGCCAAAACCAGATGGACATCCTAAACGAGGCGCTCCGCGAATTCAATGCAGACAGCTGCGCAGAACAGAGAGATCTGCGCGATCTGTATCTTAAAATGCAAAAACACAACAAAAACGCCCATAATATGTACACTCCGTATGCCCAACTGCGGCTGTATCTGACGGAACTTGAAAATATTCCCGATAAGATCCTGTATCTCGACGTGGATACAATGTGCATGAAAGACGTCGGAGAACTCTACGACATCGATATTTCCGACTATGAATACGGCGCAGTCATCGACAATATCGGGAGAGTCTGGACAGACAAACATTACTGCAATTCAGGCGTTCTGCTCTTGAACCTGCCCAAGATCCGCCAAACCCACCTTTTCGAACGCATTCGGCAGCGTATCTGCGAAAAATGGATGTGGATGCCCGATCAGTCCGCCCTGCATGAACTTGGCTCCGAACGGCTGTATTTGCCACGGAAATTCAACGAACAAAGCCGCAAACTGCGCGACGATACCGTCATCAAACACTTCTGCAAGGGCATCAAAGTCTATCTTTTCCTTCCCCTTCCCTATAACGTTAAGCAGTGGGAACGAAAAAAAGTTCATAAAAAACTCAAATATTTCTGTTTTGACGATATCTACCAAAAGTACGATGAGATCGCGAAAAAATATAATATCGAACAATAGTTTCTCGGCGGCTGCAAAAATTGCAGCCGCCGAGCTTTTTGAAATATATGCAGATAAACTTCCGCCAATATTTCTACGATTTAATTCATGCAAAGCCTGCGGGGGGGGGGGGGGGTAAAAAAATCGCCCCCCCCCCCGGGCGAGAATGGAAAAAAAAATTGGTGTATTGTTTT
>CASEWU010000095.1 GCA_949291725.1 uncultured Bacillota bacterium | reverse complement strand
CCGTTCTTTAAAAATCGTCATTCTCGTTCTCGTCATCCTCGTCGTCATCGTCCTCATCGTCGTCTTCATCGTCCAACGAATCAAAATCGGCGGCGGCATCGTAGTCGAGGTCATCCAAAGGCGCTTCTTCCGTCGTGGAAGACTCTTCCTCGACATAATCGTCGGTAAAGTCGTCCTCGAAATCGTCGGTGAAATCGTCGCCCAGGTCGATGCCTTCTCCTTCCAGTTCGAGATCGCTTTCGTCTTCGTCCAGATAATTGCGCCATTCTTCATCCTTTTCGGGATCGATGTCTTCTTCCTCTTCATACTCCGCGTTTTTCTTGCACTCGTCGCACATCTTTTCGCCGGGACGCATGAAGTTTTCGCCGCAAACGGGGCAAAGTTCCGTCTTTTCGGAATCTTCGTCTTCGTCCAAATCGGCAAATTTTAATTTTCCGCCCTGCATTTCCGCAAGGCACACGTCGCAATAATCCTTATCTTCTTCGATATAATTCAGTTCACATCTCGGACATTTTTTATATTTTACCATTCGTTTCCACCTCTGTGCGCTTCGATTGCCGCATCTTTCAGCAATATCCGCTTTCTACAATATATTACCGCGATTGCTGGTATGTGCAGTGCGCAGATTTTTAACCGTCTTTTTGGGCAATTTTTCGGGGACATTATACACATTAATCCGCTGTTTGTAAAGTGTTTTCCGCAATTTTTTATGAACTTTTTGCTATTTTTTGTCAGTTTTTTCCTTTCATGAAAAAAGACGGGGCTTTTGCTCCGCCTTTTTTTGTTTTTCCTGCTTTCGATGCAGTTTTTTATCAGTCTTCTGCCTTCGTCAGAAGCAGATCCGTTACCAAAGAATTTGCAATGGATTCTTCGTCCGCTTCATTCCGCGCACCCAAAAGTTCATAATAGTAACTCTGTACGTTGTACGCCGTTTCGCCGTCTTTCAGGTTGTTGAAGTTGAATCCGTGCGCAGCCCCGCAAGTCGCGTAAGCTTCCAGAACTTCCAGCTCTTCCTGCTGATACTCGTCCTTGTGATCGGCTTCATAGATCGTCAGCGTAGAGCCTGTATAGTAGTAATATTTCGACGCGTTCGAAGCATTCGAGAATTTTTTCGAAATATCCGTAAACGCATCCTGAACTTCCTGGTATTTATCGTTCAGATCCGCCAGTGCATTGTTGTCCGCAGGATCCTTCATCACGTATACATAATTGCTTGCATACGATTCCGCATTCGAGAAGAAAAGATATCCGTTCAGCGTTTCCGGCACATACCAGCTCGAATTGTAATCGACTTTCAAATACTGCGTCGCAACGTAATCGTCGTTGTCCGCAGCCGTTCCTTCCAGGCGGTTGTAATCAGCCTGCGCCCCGTCATAACGGATCCGCCACAAAGCATTCCCGTTCGTGCCGCTCTTGGAGAAATACAGATAACCGTCTTTCAGGTACTGCAGCGTCGCCCCTTCCTGTCCGCGGGAAAGCGCCACGTCTTCCGCAATGTACTGCGCGCCGCTACCCACTTTGATACGGTGGATCACATTGTTCGAATCCAAATAAATATAGTACTGGGAATCGTTTTCAACATAGTAGAGCGCCGTTTCCGTTGCCGCGTCCGTCGTTGCCGCCATCGGAAGAAGTGCGCTGCCTTCGGGATTTGCAAGATCGGGGTTGGACGTTACGCTGTTCCAGCCTTCTTTCACATCCGCATCCGCCAACGCATATATAAAAGGTGAACTGCTCTGGTCAAGACTCGTGATCTTCAGATACACGCGGCCTTCCGTCATCTTCACGATCTCGTACGTATAGCCGAGCGCGCTCTTGATCGAAAGCCCCGCTTTGAAATCATGGTTGAACGGCGTTACATCGTATTCCTTGCTGCTGCCGATACCGTCCAGAACCAGCGTTCCGAGATTGACATACTCCATCTCGTACCCTTCGTCCCCTTCCTTCTTGGAAGAATCGGTATAACCGTCGGAAAGATCGATCTCGTATGCACTTTCCGTCGCCGACGCATTCACTTTATAGAGCTGATTGTAACTTTCGTTCGATGTGTTCGGATACGTATTCCGCTTTGCCACAGCCATCGTATAGTATACAGTTCCGCTCTCCACGTTCGTGTCGAAAGCGTAATCCGAGTACCCGGAAACAAGAACCGTATTCACACCCGTCGAAGTGTTCACCGAATGGATCTCTTTATTCGACGTGTCCGCGTAAAGGAGGTAAACCGTTCCGTTTTCCTGCACATAGCGATACGGCGTGCTGTTGTCCGAAAGCTGAACATAATAATCCTTCTTCGTCTCCGAACCGTCCAGCTTTGTGCACTTGAAATCAAGGTACGAACTCTCGACCTGACCTTCCATGTTTTTGGTCGTGTTCGGCGTCGCATAATATACATAATCGCCGTAAATAAATACGCCCGACGTGTAATCCTGCGTGATGATCAGCTGCGGCACAACAATCTGCGTATTGCTGTAGTCTCCGTTCGCAAGATCCGTCTCGGAGATCCGCATCAGCGACCCCTTCACAACATTGCCGAACGTATTGTCTGCGGAATAATCTTCCGCGCCGTTAATAAAATAATACCAGCTGTCCTTTTTCACAACAAAACCGCCGTTCGATTCCGCCGCATTGTCCGAAGGCACATACCCTTCGAGCGGCTTTCTGTCCAGCGTTTTGCCGCATCCTGCCAACGTTCCCGCCGAAAGTGCGAGCGCAAGCAGCAGCATTAAAAATTTTTTGCCTTTTTTCAGCATAAAAGCAAGACTCCTTGTAGTCTGAAAGTTGAGCGATAAACACCGCCGTCCGCGGTGCGATCCCCTTTTCGACGTATCTGCGCCGATATACCTTTCTATTATATATCAAAAAGCTCGTTTACGCAATTAAAAAGCATAAATTTTTCATGAAAATTTTGCGTAAACTGCGATAAAATCAGCTGTTTCGGAGAATGTTATGGATAAATTCGGTCTTTTCAACCTGCTCTCCGCACTCGTCTCGCCGTCCGGCGACGACGAGCGCATCGATACCGCCCCCGCCGACGCACAAAACGAAACCGCAAACCGCGGCTCCGCTCCCGGCTCGCCTGCGCCCGTTCCGTCCCAAGGATTTTTTTCTCCCGACGAACGCCTCGCCCGCGCCGCAAGCCTGCTCGAAAGACATGACTCCATCTCCCGCCGCATCGACAAAAAAAACGGAAAATAATCGGCCGCTTTTTTCTGTGCCTCTCTGGGCTGCCCGCATTTTTTGCTCTCAAAACGGCTTTTCCCTTCTGCGCGCTCTTCTTTTCTCGCGCGCGATCAAGAAAGATGTCTCCCCTTTTCTTTCGGAACGATCGGACATGCCTTTCGACAATTTTCCCTTTCGCGGTACGTCTTTGCCACAGTTTTTTTAGGGTTTCAGCACGCGTGCCGAAACCCTCTGTATGCCGTAACCTGCTGTATACCGAAACAAAACAACGTATAGGCTTTTCGCGGCGCAAAATCTGCGCCGCGAAAAGAAAAATCCGCCGCGCATACCGCGCGGCGGATAAGTTGCGAAACTATGAGCGCAAAGCGTTCCAAAATTATCTCTTGGAGAACTGCGGTGCGCGACGAGCTTTCTTCAAGCCGTACTTCTTTCTTTCCTTTGCTCTCGGATCACGGGTAAGGAACCCTTCCTTCTTGAGTGCAGGACGAAGTTCGGGCTGCGCCTGGATGAGCGCGCGCGAAATACCGTGACGGATCGCACCCGCCTGTCCCGTATAACCGCCGCCGCAAACGTTTACGACGATGTCATAAGCGCCTTCCGTCTGCGTGAGCACGACGGGCTGTTTTACGATATACTGAAGCGTTCCCTGCGGGAAATAATCTTCCAGGGCGCGATCGTTGATCACGATGCTGCCGCTGCCGCCGGGAATAAGGCGGACACGGGCGATCGCCTTCTTTCTTCTGCCCGTTCCCCAGAACTGCAATTTCTTTTTCAATGTCGGTTTAGCCATTCTCGCACCTCACTAAAATAACTTAAGTTCTTCGGGCTTCTGCGCCTCGTGGTTGTGTTCGCCGTTCTTATAAACGCGCAGCTTCTTGATCATCTTTCTGCCGAGAGAATTCTTCGGAAGCATTCCGCGTACAGCTTCATAAACCGCGACATCGCTCTTCTGCTCGAGCATTTTGCGGTAAGAAATCTCTTTCAGCCCTCCGATATAGCCGGTGTGGTATCTGTAAAATTTGTCGTCCAGCTTTTTGCCTGTAAGAAGTACTTTATCGCTGTTGATGACAATTACAAAGTCGCCCGTATCGACGTTGGGAGTAAACGTGGGTTTGTTTTTTCCGCGAAGAACGGCCGCGACCTTCGAAGCAAGTCTTCCGAGCGGTACGCCCGCAGCATCGACAACATACCATTTTCTCTCTACTGTTTGGGCATTTGCCATGTAGGTCTTCATGATGTTGTTCTCCTTGTCTTGTTTTTATAGTGAATGGAAAAGCGTACCATAGACGCCTTCCGTTGTTTACTCAATAAATTTTATCTTATATCCAAAATACTGTCAAGCGGTTTTGATTGCGCTTTTGCGACTTTTTTTAAAAAAAAGTTTTTTTCCGCAGAAAAAACGGAAAAAAAACGATCCGCCCTTGACAAACGCTCGTTTCGGGTGTATATAATAGAAAAAAAAGCGCATTTTCACAAGATACGCAAAAGGGAGATCATGATGGAAAATTTTAAAGACTTGCGGATCGTGGATAATTTTTACCAGACGTCCGCCTTTTTTCCGATGCCGACCGTACTTGTCGGCACGGTTTCCGAAAACGGAATGACCAATCTCGGCTCTTATTCCCTGTGCTTTCCGTACTACATTGCGGGGAAAGAACGCTACGCCATGCTGCTTGAATGCCGAAATTCTTCCAATACGGCGCAAAACATTCTGCGCAACAAGACGGTATCGCTGAATTTCATTCCCGACGATCGGAAATTTTTCCGCGAAGCGGTGCGTCTCGGCTTCCCCGGCGACACCACCGAAGAAAAAATGAAAAATTGTCTTTTTCACCTGCAAAAGAGCAAACTTGCAGGCGTACGGCCGCAGCTCGTTTCGGAAGCGTTTCAGGTTTTTGAGTGTACCTGGGACGATTCCCTCGAAGACGCCTACCTCGATAAGGCGGGAAACCTTGAAGGCTACGATCCCCCTTACCGCAATTTCAACGGCATTACCAGCAAGTTCGGCGCGCATTTCATTTTAAAGATCGATAAGATCTACATGAAAGAAAAATATTACAACGCCATTTTAAACGGCGTGAAAGCGGGAAGTTTCCCCTGCGTTCCCGTCGATTACGGTTACCGCGACAGCACCAATTTCTGGTACACAAAATTCCGTCGCCCCATTCCCGAAAAGATCCAGGCCAAGGAAGGCAACATCGATTCCGTCATTTACGCCGCCGAACGTACCGACCCCGACGTCAAATTCACGCGCGAAGCGTGCGCAAAACTGACGAAGATCCCGCGCGTGTTCTTAAAAGCCGCGCTCGCGCAGATGGTCGCCATCGCCAAAGAAGAAGGCATCACCGTCATCGACGAAGCCGCTTTGCAGATCATCAACGACAAGCGCCGCACCGACAAGAAGAAAAAATAACTTGCCCTGTTTTCGAAAACGAAACAATCAACGCAAAAAATTTTCGCGAACAAAGCAATTAACGTGAAAAGCTCCCGGGCGCAAAGCAATCAACGCGAAAAATTTTCGGAAGCGCAGCAATCAACACGATAAACTCCCGGGCGCAAAGCAATCAATGCAACAAATTTGCGCGAGTGAAACAATCAGCGCGACAAAAAATTATAAAGCGGCGGACGCAAATGCGTCCGCCGCTTGTCGTTTACCGCTATACGGTTATTTGTTGAGGTTTGCTTTCAGAGTTGCAAGTTCCTGCGAAAGCTCTTTCGGGAGACGATCGCCGAACTGTTTGTAGAATTCTTCGATGCCGTCTGCCTCTTTCTTCCAGGTCTCTTTGTCCACGGTCAGGATCTCTTTCAACGTGTCGAGCGTAACATCCGTGCCCTCGATGTTGATGTCTTCCGGCTTCGGAACATAGCCGATCGGGGTTTCTACCGCATCGACCTTGCCTTCGCAGCGTTTGATGATCCATTCGAGGACGCGCATATTGTCGCCGAATCCAGGCCACAGGAAATGTCCTTCGTCGTCCAGACGGAACCAGTTGACGTTGAAGATCTTCGGCTGATTCTTGACTTTCTTGCCCATATCGATCCAGTGCTGGAAGTAGTCGCCCATATGGTAGCCGCAGAACGGACGCATTGCCATCGGGTCGCGGCGCACTACGCCGACCGCACCCGTAGCCGCAGCCGTCGTTTCGCTCGCCATGATCGAACCTACGAACACGCCGTTATCCCAGTTTTTGCTCTGGTATACCAGCGGAGCCGTCTTTGCACGGCGGCCGCCGAATACGATCGCCGACAGAGGAACGCCCTTCGGATTGTCGAACTCTTTGCTGATGCAAGGGCAGTTCTTTGCGGGAGCCGTGAAACGGCTGTTCGGATGCGCACCCTTTACGCCTGCAGCACGCGCAGCGTCGTCCCAAGGGTTGCCCTTCCAGTCGACCGCGTTCTTGGGAGGATTCTTGTCAAGGCCTTCCCACCAAACAGTGTTGTTGTCCAGATTGTGCGCCACGTTCGTGAAAATCGTGCCCTTCTGCGTGGTATGCAGCGCGTTCGGGTTGGATTTTTCGTTCGTGCCGGGCGCTACGCCGAAGAACCCGTTTTCAGGGTTCATCGCCCACAGCCTGCCGTCCGCACCCACGCGGATCCAGGCGATGTCGTCGCCCACGCACCAGATTTTATAGCCCTTTTTACGATAGCTTTCCGGCGGGATCAGCATGGCAAGGTTGGTCTTACCGCATGCCGAAGGGAATGCCGCCGCAATATATTTCACTTCGCCGTCCGGCTTTTCAAAGCCCAAAATCAGCATATGCTCAGCCATCCAGCCCTCGTTTTTGCCGAGGTAGGAAGCAATACGCAGTGCAAAGCACTTCTTGCCCAGAAGCACGTTTCCGCCGTAACCGGAGTTGCACGACCAGATCGTGTTGTCTTCAGGGAAATGCAGGATGTATCTCTTCGTTTCATCCAGCTGGCACTTGGAATGAAGGCCCTTGACAAAATCGCCGTCTTTGCCCAGAACGTCCAGAACGTCCGTGCCGACACGCGTCATGATCTCCATGTTCAGAACAACGTAAATGCTGTCCGTCAGCTCAATGCCGATCTTCGAGAATTCGCTTCCCACAATGCCCATCGAATAAGGAATGACATACATGGTTCTGCCCTGCATCGAGTTTTTGAAGATGTCCGAAGCCATTTTATACGCTTCTTTCGGATCCATCCAGTTGTTGATGGGGCCGGCATCGTTCTTGTCGCGGCAGCAGATGAAGGTTCTGTCTTCCACGCGCGCAACGTCGTTGACAGCCGTGCGGTGCAGATAGCATTCGGGAAGCAGATCTTCGTTCAGTTTGATCATCTCGCCCGTTGCGCACGCCTCGGCACGCAGTTCGTCCCGCTGTTCCTTGCTCCCGTCGATCCAGACTATGCGGTCAGGATTGCAAAGAGCCGCGCTCTCATCGATAAAGCTCAAAACTTTTTTGTTCTCAGTCAGAGGCTTTTCATACTTTGCCATACGTATCGATCTCCTTTTTGGAAGAATTTTTACTGAATTTCATGGGCGCCTTCTTCACCCGTAAGTTTATTATAAACTCTTTTTCCGAAAAAGTAAACTTTTTTGGCATCAATTTTTTTGGGGGCCGATTTTTTCGGTATTTTTCACTTATTCGTCATAAATGTATATTTTTTTCGGTGAAAGAATATATATAATGATACACGAAACCTTTTCTTATCAGGCAGGAAAAACAATGAACTACATAAAAAAACTCTGCGTTTTAAAACAACTCTCCAGCGGATTTGCTTCGGACGGGAAAAAGGTATCTGCGCTTTTGACGGCGGAAAGTTTTGCGGGCACCCTGACCTTTTCGCTGGCTCTGATCGGCTTTGCTCCGCTGCGGGAAGGACGGTATGTCTGCCTCGTCTGCGACGAAAAGGGCGAACGCGAAATTTTTGACGTGCCTTCCCCTTCCGGCTGCACCGTAAAGCGCGCCGCAAAAGCGGATATCTCCAAAGGATTCTGCTGTCTCGTCTGCCATATCGGGACACGCGTGGCGCCCGTCGCGTTCGGAAAATGCGGCGACTACACCTACGACGTGAAAAAGCTGTGCGCTCTGCTCGATTCCCGCGAAACGCCTATGGCGGCAAAAAAATCGGAAAACGTCCCCGAATTTACGGACGAAACAGAAAAAATTCAGCCAAAAAGCATTGCTCCACCCGACCCGCCCTACGACGACGAACTGGTGGCGACGGAAAATTATTATGAATTCGACAGGGAGAACAACGATGATCGAACAACGCATGACGACAAAGCAAAGCACGACGATACCCGAGGGGCTGAAAACGATTCCGAGCCCGAGGAAAGAGAGGAAAAAGAATGCGGCGACGGCACTGGAAAAGATGAAGATGCTCAAAGCTTATTCCGCCTCGCAGGCAGCGAAAAGCTCGCAGAGGATGCGCAGCCTTGCTACTACGATAAAGTAAAAAACGAACTCGCCGCCCTGTTCGGACGATACCCCGCCGAAGAAGAGCTTGCGGAATGTATTCCCTTTTCCAAATGGGCAAAAGTTACGTTTTCGCGCAATAAATACTATACGGTGGGCGTGATCAGCGACGAACACAAGCCAAAATATATCTGTTACGGCGTTCCTGCCGAAAGCCGCAAAGATCCGCCCGAAGCGCTGAAAGGACTGTGTTCGTTTTTGCCCCTTTCGGTATTCGACCTCAACGGCAAAGGTTACTGGATGATGTTCCAGGACGCAGAAACGGGACAATGCATCAAAATCGCACAAAAATAGAATAAAGAGCGG
>CASEWU010000094.1 GCA_949291725.1 uncultured Bacillota bacterium | reverse complement strand
TCCAAAGACTGGTTTTGACGGTCCACTGCCAAAGTATACTGCGTAAGATCATTGGAACCGATGCTGAAAAAATCCGCTTCTTCCGCCAGCTCATCTGCGATCAGAGCCGCCGCCGGCGTTTCGATCATGATACCGATCTGCATATCCGCACGAAACGGAATCTTTTCTTTTGCAAGATCCTTCCGCACTTTCGCCGCCATTTCTTTTACCCATCGCACTTCGTTGACCCCGACGATCATCGGCACCATCGCCGCCACGTTTCCATCCGCCGACGCACGATAGATCGCGCGCAACTGGGTATACATGATTTCCGGCCGCTCAAAACAGATACGCACAGAACGCAGTCCCAAAGCCGGATTTTCTTCCTTCGGCAGATGAAAATACGACGCCTGCTTATCCGCTCCGATATCCATTGTACGAATCACCAAAAGTTTTCCGTCCAAAAGCTTTGCCGCACGCGAATATTCTTCATATTGTTTCTGTTCATCCGGATAATCGCTGCTCTCCAGATACAAAAACTCACTGCGGAACAATCCTACGCCCTCGCCGCCGTTTTCCAACACAGCTTTCACGTCTTCACTGTTCCCTATGTTGCAGTATATGCGCATTTCCACGCCGTCCGCCGTAACACTCTTTTGCCCGATCAACTCCTGCCTGCGCAACCGCTCGGCATCCGTCTTGCGTTTCTTTTCTTCATACTCTGCAAGCGTTTTCTCATCGGGATCGACAAGAACTTTCCCGGTAAAGCCGTCCACGATACACAATTTCCCGTCAAAAGGGAGATCGATGCTGTCGCGTATGTTCACAACGGAAGGCAGTGCCAGCGTCCGCGCCAGAATGGCAGTATGCGAATTATCCGAACCAAACGTCGTTACAAAACCGAGCACCTTGCTCTTATCCAGCTTCACCACATCACTGGGCGTAAAATCACTCGATGCAAGAATACGCGGCCCGTCCAGTTCGATCTCTTCCTCTTTTTTCCCGAGTATATACCCGCCAAGACGTTTCGCCACATCTATGACATCCACCGCCCGCGCTTTCATGTACTCGTCATCCATTCTTATGAACATCTGTGAAAGTTCAAACCCGGCTTCACCCACAGCGCGCGCCGCACTCTCGCCCGCTTCGATTTTGGCAATGACAGCATCTTCCAGATCCGCGTCCTGCGCCATCATCGAATGCATACTGAAAATTTCCGCCTCCGATTCACCGACAGACCCCAATGCTTTTTCATACAAAGCGTTCAGCTCCGTTACAGCTTTTTCGCGCGCCGCATAAAATTTACTTTTTTCCTGTTCGGGCGTTCCCTGTTCGACGGGCGCTACGGAATCGTCATGCCGCACGATCTTCAATTTTCCGATGGCGATCCCTGCGAACACGCTCTTGCCGCTGTATTCTGTCATCATTTTGCTCCCTTTTTCTTAAAGATTTGCTTCTACGACCGCTTTCATGCCGGCGATCGCCGCCTCGGCGTCTTCTCCCTCGCAAAGCACATTGATCACATCCCCGCATTTGACCCCCAAGGACATGACTGCAAAAATTCGCTTTGCATCAGCCTTCTTACCCTTCGCTTCGATCGTAACTGCGCTTTTATACTTTTTCGCCTCCGCAACCAAAAGCCCCGCAGGACGTGCGTGAATCCCCAAACTGTCCTTGATCGCATATTCAAACTTCATTTTCCTGTCCTCCCGATTTATTCTTATTTCTGAATATCCATACGAACGGTGTACCCGTTCATTTCATATCTTTTAGCTGTGCACCCGCCTTCGATCTTCACGTCATATCTTTCCGGATACAGGCGCGTCGTGAACACGCACTCTCCGCCGTTGACATATATTTCACACACGGATACATCCATAAAAATGCTCGCCGTTTCCGTTCGTACTTTGGCACGGCGTTCCGTCCTGCCGCGACCCGCATCCGTCAAAAAACGCAATATGCATTCCTCTTTTTCGAACGAAATTTCAAGCGCATCACTCAGCAGCACTTTTGTTCCAGACAAAACATCTTCCAGCTCCAGCTCATACGCCGCACATTCGTCCTGCATCGAAAGTTCCCCACCGCGCAGTCGTTTCAATTCTGCGGCGGGCATCTGATACAGCTTTCCGTCCTTTTCCGCCAATTCGCGCGGCATCGTCAAAGTATGCAGCCACCCTTCCGCAACTGTCGGCGCATTGTCATACGGTACATCCGGCATCCCTGCCCATCCGTACAGAATGCGGCGCTCTCCGTCCCAAAAGGTCTGTGGAGCATAAAAATCAAATCCGCAATCCCATTCGCGGTAATGTTCCGCGTCCGCTGTTCCGGCAAAATATCCGGAAGAATAAACATTCTGGAATTTATACTTTTCGTGCGCTACGCCCTGCGGCGACACACACAAAAATTCGGTACCGTTCATATTAAACAGATCCGGACATTCCCACATATACCCGAATTTCTCAGGCGCAGTAACAATTTTTTGCAATGAAAATTGTATACCGTCCTGCGATTCATAGAGCAAAACAGCCCCCGAATCGCCTTTCAGCCTGCCGCCGAGCACCATCCTGTAACCTTGCGACGTCTTTTCCACTTTCGGATCGCGTATGTGCCTGGTAAATTCCTTCGGATAATCAGCCGTGCGCAAAAGCACCTGCTTTTCTCCGAGCGAAAATCCGTTTTCCGAGCGAATCAGGATCGTATTCGATTCTCTGCCGTCCGAAATATAATCATACTCTTTATCCTTCCGCTTTACGTTCCCCGTATAGTAGATCCGAAGCCCGTCCCCGTCAACAAGCGCGCTGCCCGAGTACGCTCCGTCCGCATCCCACTCCGTATCCGGATAGATCGCGACTCCGTAAAACGTCCAATGCAGAAGATCGGGCCCGGCATAATGCCCCCAGCTGCGCATCCCGGCGCCTTCCGCGCTCTCCGGTGCGTATTGAAAAAAAACATGGTATAACCCGTCAAAACGGCATAGCCCGTTCGGATCGTTCATCCAGCCGACCGGCGGCATCAGATGATACCTGCACCGGTATTTTCCTGCCGCCACCGCCGGTATATTTTCCTGCACTTTCGACGCGATCTGCCGCAATTGTTTCTGCCGATCTGTCATGCCTGCGCACTCTCCGCCGTTACTTCCGCTTTCTTTTCCTCCGTACGCAAAACTTCTTCACCGAAGCTTACTTTTCCCTTGCACAACACGTCTACCGCCGCATAATCGTCCGCATTTGTAACAATAACCGGAGTTGTGGTATCGTACTCTGCTTCCGCGATCGCCTTTTGATCGAACGTCAGCAATGTCTGACCTATGCGTACGGTATCACCTTCTTTCACAAGCGCCGTAAAATATTTTCCTTCCAAAGCAACCGTATTCAATCCGACATGAATCAGCACTTCTATTCCGCTGTCGCTCGTAACCCCGACCGCATGCTTTGTTTCAAACAATGTCGTTACCTTTCCGTTGAACGGAGCCACGACCTTGCCTGTCTCAGGCAAAACGGCAAAACCCTGTCCCAGAACTCCCGCGGCAAACGTCTCGTCCTTGACCTCCGTCAACGCGATCGCTTTCCCCTTGAGAGGACTGTACACTTTATCTTTTTCACAGGGAGCATCATCCTTAAACCAAATGAAGGATACCACAAATGCCGCCGCAGACGCTATCAGCATCGTAAGTATATAGTTGACGAGGTTCCAGACCCCCAAGCCCAATTCTGAATTGGGTACCGTGATCAAAATACCGAAAATTCCCGTTACACCGTACGCAGACGCGCCTACGTGCGTCAACGCCGCAAACAAACCGCCGACCGCTCCGCCGATCATTCCGGCAATGAAAGGTCTTTTATAGCGTATATTGACACCGAAGATCGCAGGCTCCGTAATTCCCATGTACGCAGAAAGTGCCGCCGGAACCGCCATAGATTTCAACTTCTTGTTGCGCGTTTTTAGTGCCACCGCAAGCGCCGCCGCACCCTGCGCAACGTTCACGGCTGTCGCGATCGGCATCCAAACATTCGCACCGCCGTTGCTGAGGAAGCCCTGCTCGATAAGATTGTACATATGATGCACGCCCGCAACGACCGTCGGAGCATATATCGCACCCACAAAGAAACCGCCGATACCAAACGGAACCGAAATCAACCAGGACGCACCCTGCAAAACCCACGTTTCCAACTGCCCGAAAATCGGCCCGACGATCAGCAGAGCCACAATGCCCGAAGCCAATACGGAAGCCAAAGGTACTACAAACAAGTCAAGGATCTCCGGTACAACTTTATGCAGTTTCTTTTCTACAAAGCTCATTACCCATACCGACAGGATCACCGGGATCACGTGCCCCTGATACCCTACCAGCTTTACACTGTACGCCCCGATCGAAAAAAGGACCGGCGCCGATTCCACCGCTTCCGCGTTCCAGGCATTGACAAGGTCGGGATGGATCATGATCATACCGACGACCGCACCCAGGAACATATTCCCGCCAAACACGCGCGCCGAACTTACCGCGATCAGTATAGGCAGGAATGTCAGCGCCGCACTGCTCATCAAATGAAAAAATGTGTACCAGTTGGACTCCTTCATCCCCGGAATAACATTTGTCATGCCTTCCAAAAGCCCCATCAGAAGACCGCTCGCCACGATTGCCGGAAGAATCGGAACAAACACGTCTCCCAACGTCTTGATCAGACGCAAAAATATATTCTGCTTCGATGCCGCCGCTTTCTTCACGTCTTCCTTCGTCCCGGCTTCGATCCCCGCCAATGCAATAAATTCATCAAATACCTTATTGACCGTCCCCGTTCCGAAGATAATCTGCAACTGTCCGGACGCCTCAAAGACGCCCTTCGCGCCGTCCACATTCTCCAATTGCTCTTTATTCACCTTCGAGTTGTCTGCGATCACAAGGCGCAAACGCGTCGCACAATGCGCCGCAGAAATAATATTCTCTTTTCCGCCGATCGCTTCCAGTACGCCTTGAGCCGATGCTTTGTAGTCCATAACATCCCCCTTTTGATTTTATTTTTTTAATATGGAATCAATTCCATATTATGTAACCATAGTATAACACGGCATTTTTCTTTTGTAAAGAGGTTTTTTAAAATTTTTTTCCATTTTTTATAAAAATTTATGAAACCGCTTCCATATTATCCTTCCATACTTGTGGATCCGCGTTCAACAATTTGAAATCCGAGACGAACCTCCTGCACCACCGAATCGCCGCCGATCTGTTCGAGAAGAATTCTTGCCGCCTTTCTGCCGCATTCATTGTAATAAAGGTGAGCACTGGTCAGAGTCGGCGATGTTACACGGGAGATCTTTCCGTCCCCTACACCGGCCACGCGCACATCTTCCGGAACGCGCCTGCCCATTCCCTTCAAGCACAGCAAAGCTCCTGCGGCGATATGATCCGTCGCGCAAAAAAGGCTGTCGATATCCGCATGGCGCGAAAACAGCTCCGCCGCCTGCTCATATCCCGATTGCAGCGAAAACAGCGCCGTTTCTCCGTAAGACTCGTCAAAATGGATTCCATGTTCCGCCAAAGCCGCCAAAAACCCGCTTTTTCTGTCATAACCTGCCGCCTTATCGTCCTCCCTTACCCCGATATACCCGGGAACCTTTCCCTTTTCCAACAGCAAATTCGTCAAGGCGTACGCCGCACCGTAATCATCATAATATACGCAGGAAAACCCGTTTACCTGCTGCGCCGCTACGACAAACGGCACACTCAGCCCTGCAAATACTTCCCGATGCTTGGGCGTGATTACCGTTCCGATCAGGATAATGCCATCCACCTTGTTTCGGCTGAAAATATCAAAATAATTCAGTTCAGCACTTTCGTTGCTCTCCGTATTCGCGAGCAGAAGAAAATAACCTTCCGATGAAAGAACGGAAGAAATTCCCTCTACCATTTCGCTGATCGAATCGGAATTGATCTTGGGAAGGATCACCCCGATTTGTCCTGTCTTTTTTGTGCGCAGCGTCTGCGCCTGCGCCAGCGGGCGATACCCCGTCTTGCGGATCACTTCCCCGATCCGCTCTTTTTTCTCCCCACCGACATAACCGCCGTTCAGGTATCTTGATACCGTCGTACGCGACACTCCCGCCATTTTCGCAATTTCATCGATGTTCATATTATCACCTTTCGCTTTTCTCTGTAAAATTATTCTACCACGGCCTTTTTTTTCTGTCAAGACCTTATATGAAATCAATTCCATATTTTTTACAAGCTTCACGTTCGCAATGAATACAAGGCCGCCGCCCGCATAATTTTGAGGACGGCGGCTTCGTATTTTACTTAAAAAAGACCCGCGGAAACTATTTTCCGCGGGACTTTTATAACGTCGTTTATGATCTGAATTTGTATCTGCTCCGCCGACAAAAAACTAAAAACATAGTTTTTTATCGGACAAATACTTGTTTGAATGGAAAATACTGTTTTTCTCAGCGGTCAGCGGACGGATGTTGATACAAACCGCTTCTGTGAACTGTCCTCAAGCGGCACGCCGCGGTCTCAACCGAAAAACTTTCTTGTTCAGAGGCGAACTCCGTTTTCCGTCAAGCGACTCTGAAGGCTCGCGATGTCTGCATTGGAAAAATCTGAAAACATTGCGGCAGCCGTACCCGCTGCTTCGCCCGAAACGGCACAAACCGGAATAACTCTCGTTACGTCCCACATTTCGTCTGTTACGGAAATGCACCGCCCCGCACAGAGCAGATTATCCACTTTCTTCCCCGTGAGCACGGAAAAAGGCAGTTCATACGCCGGGCCGCGCTTGCGCCAATCGCCGAATTTACCCACCGAATCGGCAAAATGTTTATGCATCTCCGTAACGTCCATGACATATCTGCCGTTCAGTCGCCGGGTCATGCGCACCTGAGGTATCGTCGGCAAGCAGACCGGCATATAGGCTGGGTATTGCTTTCGGTTTAAAAGAATGTGCTCCAGCGTCTTGTCGTGGGAAAGCATCATCATTTCACTCAATTCCTGACCGTCCACACCGAGGAAACGCCGTACCGTCAAGGGCTGTTCTTCCTGGCCCGTCTTGTCCTCTTCCGCTTTATCGCATGTCCCCAGAGGATACAAACGCACTTTTTCGCCGTCGGTCGCGTAATACCATGCAGCGAGTAAATTTCCGCGGCCGTGCAACGCGGTATCTTCTCCCGACATTTTGCATACGTCGGCGTCGCCCGTACAGTCGATCACGGATCCCTTCACCTCAATCGCGTATCTTCCGCTCTTATTTTCCACGATCACCGCATCGATGTTCCGCCCTTTTTTATGTACCGAAGCCACCGTCGTTCCGTAAAGAATTCTTACCCCGCTTTTGCGCAGAAGCTCTTCTGCGGCAAGAGCAAACAAATGCGGATTAAAATCCACGACATACCGCTGTTTTTTTCTTTCCTCTATCGTAGAATCGCGCAGCCATGCCTCAGGCAGAGGCCCCGCCGCGCCGTAACGCACGGATAATTTTAACAATTCCTCCGCAATACCGAACGACAGCTGATTTCCCATTCCGTCGCACAAAGGAAGATATATTGTTACCAGGCCCAGAGTACTTAAGCCGCCCGGCATAAACTCTTTCTCCACGAGCAGAACGTCAGCTCCGCCGCGCGCCGCCGCCAACGCCGCCGCGATCCCTGCAACACCGCCGCCTGCAACCAGAACCTGGCAAGCGGCACGAACTTGCGTATTTAACTCTTCCCTGATCGTTTCCATACCAAAAAATCTCCTTGCTGTACTTTCTGCTTGTTGTACTGCCTGATATCCCGACGAGGTGCGAAATTCAAAATTTATCCGACTAAGACCGCCCTTGACTGCCTTGCGCAAATCATAATCCGGGCAAACCTTGACACCCGTTCGCATTTTCTTCCGTTTTCAGGCAAACAGGATCTCAATCGAAATCAACGGTTTCCCTTCCGTTGCAAAATCGACATACAAAGATTCGCCGACCGCAACAATTTCAAAAGCGATCTTTTGACCGTTCAAAAGAACTTTTGCGCACGTTTTCCCGCGCGGCAGCAATATGTGGGCTTCCAGCTTACGCGTCTGCGAACGAACGTCGTAACGCATCCCCTTTTGCGTACAAATGTAACGTACGTCTACGTATTTTCCTTTCGGTTCGTAACCCGTTATATAGCGCAGTTCCGTATACTCGGTAACGGCAAACCGCGGCGAAAAACGAATCGTTTCATACAGGCATGACGCATCTTCCACACCCGCGAGAGCTTCGTCCACGGCTGAGATAAACGCCGCCGCACCCCATCCGCTCGGCCCGCCGCCCTGCGGCATGGAATCCTGCGGCGAATAGAGAAAATACACAGTTCCGTCCCTCTCCGACAACTCCATGACGCGCTTGATGATATCCCACCCGTACTCTTCGTAACCGTTGCGCAGAGCGGCTTTTGCCAGTTCCCCTGCCGTAAACGGAGAAATCGCGCCGTTGATGTATGTCCCCGGCTTTTCTTTACAAAACTTTTCATACCACGGATCGATGGTAAACCATTCCGCAAATGCGGCTGTCTTTTTCCGACGCTCCAAGTATTCTTCTATGATCGATCTCGATTGCGCAAGATCCGTCAGGCCGCGGTTGATATCGTATGCATTCGAAAGAGAAATACGCTCGTTTTCTTTATCGTCCAAAGGCTCGCAATTCAACGGCAGCTGGTGTACAAAATATTTCCCGTTCCAAAGATAGCGGAAGATATTTTCGCGCAACGTATGTGCTTTTTTGCGCCAATAATCCGCCTTCGACGGCTTTACCGCCAGATCGTTGATCTGCGCCAACAACAGCATTGCCTGATACACCCCGGAATTATCTCCGTGCATGGCGCACATCCTTTCGTTTTCATGAATACGGCGGTCATGAACGGAATTCGGATCGTACGTGATGTCCCATGTGTCGATCGTATAAGCTCGCTTTACCAATCCGTGCTCTTTATCCCAGCGTTTCGGCGAAGACGTGCAATATTCAATGCCCTTTTCCAGTTTCGGCAGCATCTTGATCAGCCAGGCAAGATCTCCCGTGGCACGATAGACTTGCATGGCGCCTTCCACGATCAGATATTCGATATCCGCCTCGATCTCCAGCCGCACGAGCGCGACGTTATCTTCTTCATAGATGCGGCGGCAGTCTTCGTTGACAAAGTTCCAATGCTCATCATCCAGCTGTTTGATAAGTTCGAAATAAAATCCCTCTTCCGACTGCGTATATACCATATGATAATTCCGTAATAGAATATTTCTTTACATCACTGAAAACAATAGAATTATATCACACAAGGTATCGTTCCGAAACTAATCTAAAAAAGCCCTATAACCTGTTTAAGACACTGTAATAAGCAAAACACCTGTTGATGTCCGAACCCAAAAGGTTCAAATTCAACAGGTATTTCATATGGCAAGCCCGAACAAAAAAGATATTTTTTCCTATTTTTTGTACAGACTCGAACTAACAACATTTTGATTATCTTGAATGTTCTACCTGCCGTAGAGTTTTATTGATCAAAGAAAATATCCCCTCCCTTATACACCCTGTATTTTTAAATCTTATTTACAATATTTATCAATGTACTCCTGTATACAACCTATTTCATATGCATCATAGTCTGTTCCCAAATAACATCCTCTCTTCAAAAGTAAATTACGTTGTTCTTGTAAATCTGCCTTTCCCCAAGGAATGCTCTCAATCTTCTTAACTATAATTACGGGTACCCCTTTTTCTATCATATCAATTCCTAAAGGGGTAGTTGCACCTATTTCAAAAAACCTTATAATATTACTTAAATCTACAGGCTTAACGGGAGAAAAATTTTTAATTTCAAAAGCTCGTATTATCAGTGATTCAAATAATGTAATAATTCTTGGAAGCTGGTATTCAATGGTATCCTTTACATTTTTAAATACCTGCTGATATGAATTATTTACAAATTGATGTATATCTTGATTAAAATATTTATTAAACTGATATTCCAAAACACCTTGATAACTTCTCTCTGCATATTTAATTGAAAAGTATTTTATCGCGTTAATTTGAGTTTTTTTTATCTCCCCAACTTCTGCCCAGATTTCTAATATTTTTTCAAAATAACCTTCCTTTAAAAATTTTTCTATGGTTATATTTTCTATACCTTTAAAAGAAGAAATAAGACAATCAAATAAAAAATCATTCATTCCATCCAATGATTCGAAATGATTCCTTTTTGATACTCTGTTTCCTGCCTCATCCTCGCTAATTAACAAAACATCATACTGCAAAAATTCATAAAAAACTGCCAACTTAGGAAAGGAAAAACCTGGAAAGTAAATATCTATTTTCTCTATTACCTGATCTAAAGGTGTTGAAAAAGTCTGAACTAAACAAAACAATTCAGCGTCTTCTCGATTCTTATATTTAGCTGTTATGTATTCTTCAGTTTCATGGATATATAATTGCACACTCAATCCATATTCCTGCCTCACACGCTCTTCTAACGCTCTTACTAGGACTTGAAATTTTGATATATCATTGCTCATGACTTATTATAATGTTGCTTATATTTTTTCAAGAGGATCAAAATTATGAACAAACATCCGGAAGATGTGAAATCAACTGTTGTCAACCGATACTTAAACGGCGAACAAATTTCAAAAATTTCTCATGATATGAATATATCCAGAACGACGGTCTATACGTGGATCAAGCAACACAACAATTCCTTTAATAAAGGCAAAGCGCCGAATTTTCGTTACCTGCACGATTTAGAACAAAAATGCGAAAGACAACAGAAAATGATCGAGATACTGAAACGTTCTCCATACACCCCCAGCGCACCTCTATCAAAAAAATACGAAGTGATTAAAGCGCTTTCTACTGAATATAATGTTAACACATTATGTGAAGCCCTTGATGTTGCAAAAGGCAGCTATTACAATTATCTCTTGCGAAACAAAAACGGAAACACAAAAGCTGCCAGAAAACAATCTGAAATGACACCCATTATAGAACAAATCTTTCATGAGAACAATGAAGTTTTCGGAAGCAGTAAAATTTATGCGATATTAAAAGACCGAGGTTATGCAATCTCTGAATCTACTGTTGCAAAAATCATGCACCAAAATGGCTTATTTTCAATCAGAGCCTGCGCAAAAACACTTTACAAGCAACAACTGGAGCGAAAGAATAACATTTTACAACAGCAATTCCATGTTTCCCGTCCCAATGAAGTTTGGGTAAGCGATGTTACATATTTCAGCGTCTTTAATAGGATGTATTACATATGCGTCATTATCGACTTATATGCGAGAAAGGTAATAGCATATAAAATTTCAAAACACAACAGCACTCAACTCACAAAAGCCACGGTAAAATCCGCTTATGAGACGAGAATGCCTATCTGTGAACTGCTTTTCCACAGTGATCAGGGATGCAACTATAAATCTAACCAATTCAGAAAATATCTAAAAAGCATCAATATAAAGCAATCGTTTTCAAACCCAGGGATGCCCTACGATAATTCTGTAATGGAATCGTTTTTCGGGAGTTTTAAGCGTGAGGCATTGTACCGCTATCATTTCAAAACCGAAAAGGATTTTTTCCGAGGCGTTGACACGTATATGGCATTCTACAATGAGAGACGACCGCATTCTGTTCTTATGAACCAGACACCTTCTAAATTTGAAGCCAATTATTATAGCATATATAAAAGAAATCCGGATTTTCAAACTGAACAATGACGGTTCGAAAATGAAAAGGTTCATCTGTTCTTGCACCGGAATTTGAATTTTTTCTAAAATGGTGTTCAGTTTGAAAGAAATTCCTACATTGCAAAAATATAGACGAAAATTCAGTGTTTTACAGAGAAAATCGCCATTTTTGCAAAAGAAAAGACCTTGAAACTGAACAACTATGGTTCATATTTCAAGGTCTATTCAGATGGCTGCCCCTGACAGACTCGAACTGACGACACTTCGGTTACTTCACTACATCGCTTTCACATTGTAGTCCGGACTTTGTCTTTACCTTGAGCTCTCGCTTTTAGGTATCCCGTGTAAAGTCTCTACACATAGAATCTTTCGATTCCTTGCTCGGCGTTGTCTTATCTTTCGACTTAGATTTCACCGACTTAGCGGGATTCTCACTTACAGATTTCTCTGTAAGGCTGCTATTCTCGCCATTCTCTGGCGATCTGACAGCCGAATGCTCTACCGACTGAGCTAAGGGGCACTATATGTTGTGGTCGTTCAGCTCAACAACTACCACATGTTGTGTTTGCCTCTGCGAGTCCTCGACCTCGCTGGGTTCTTCATCAGCAAAACAGTTTTACCGTACAAACCTGTACGAATGCTCTACCGACTGAGCTAAGGGGCAATATATTGTGGCTGTTTAGCTCAACAACTACCACATGTTGTGTTTGCCTCTGCGAGTCCTTGACCTCGCTGGGTTCTTCATCAGCAAAACATTCTTACCGTACAAACCTGTACGAATGCTCTGGCGGTCGTGCAGGTTAGGTTACTAATGCCTTCTTCGAGCCTGTCAAATTCTATAACCTTTTCAAAAGTTTCATTTCCAAATCTGAAGACGCATAAGCGGCTGCAACAATACGTATTTCTTTCAGTTCATCAGCTATCTTATAAATCAAAACAAAATTTCCGACATCTATTCGACGATATTCTGTTCCTATCGGCATAAATTCCCCTTGCAACTTAGGCATAGCATAAGGAAAGGACTCTATCCGCTCCATTGCCATAAGCATATCGCCCCAAAGCTTCTTCGCCGCCGTCGGATTTTTCAGATTGTTTACAATATAATTAAGAATTTTATCTATTTCGTCTTCAGCCTCAGATAAGATTACTTTTGTGTATTTAGCGGAGTCCATACTTCCTTTCCATCTCCGCCGTAAAAACATCAAAATTTCTCATCTGCCCGGTTCTTTCTTGTTCCTCAGCCCTTGCAAATCGTTTTGCCCAATAAGCATCAAAACGCTCCTCATTCGACAAATTCGCTTTTTCCATTATCGGAAACGGAATACCTTTTTCTCGGATTGATGCGCGTAAAAACAAATTGATTGCCGTTGTCATATCCAATCCAAGTTTTCCAAACAATTCTTTTGCCTCATCCCGAACTTCTTCATCAACTTTTATATTCATATTCGTTTTCATCATGCACCTCCATTCTTATTCTATGCAAATTATACCACATAATGCGTCCATTGTCAATACGTTATATTTATTTTGGACGAATAAATTCACTATTCAACAAACTGACTATAATTTACGTTCAAAACAATATTGACATTATAATCTCTTCCTATCTCGATACGCGAAATCAATCTGCATATAATCATCTTCTTTTCTTCAAGGCTTGCCGAGGCAAACGAATCAGCCCATCCGATAAATTGATCATAATACTGATCCAAATTTTTTAGCATCCCATCCTGATCATTTAGCTCTTTCAACGCCTTCGGGATTTTTTCTTCCAACTCTGCCAGCCTCGTTTTCGATTGATTAATCGATTGGTTAATAATATCCACAGAAAAAACAGACTCGTTTATCAAAGCTTTTCCAACTTCTTCCACAAGTTTCTTTAACTTATCTTGCTCTTTTGAATACTCTTTCATTAATCCTGCGTATAAATCCCTTTTCTCCTTCAGTACTCTTTCGTAATTCCTTTTGATCGTCACGTCTTTAATATTATCGTGTATTTTGTTGAGTAAATCATTTACGGTTTCTAAAACAATAGCATCGATCCGCTCCACTATATATTGTCCTTGCCCCTCGCAACGCCCTCTTCCTCTCGCCTTATTGGTACACATATATTTTAAGCCAGTATAGCGCTTGACCGTTCCATCGCTTAATGTGACCGGATTTGAATATGTAGTCGTATATAATCTTGCCCCACAATGCGCACAATATATATTTCCACTCAAAAGAGCTTTCCCTTTTGTTGTAAAAGCTATGCTATTGCGTTCTTCCCTTTTTTTACTTCGTTCTTTTAGGATTTTATAAGCTTCTTCATAAGCATAGTCATCAATTATTTTTATTTCATCTATAACCTCTGAAGATTTTCCTCCACGAACAAATCGCCCCGTATATATCGAATTATTAAGTATACGATTTACTGTATTCGCTTGAAATTTAGCACCATTATGTGTTTTATAACCTAGTTTATTTATAGCTGAACTCAATCGCCATGTACCATACCCTTCCCTTACTGTTTTATCAAAGATAAACCTCACTATCGCGGCCTCTTCAGGATTTATTTCAAGAGTAACAAGTTCTTTGCCTTTTTTATTAAATACCCCGCTTTTAATAAATCTATACCCAAACGGGCATACACCTCCCGTAAACCTTCCTTCTTCTACCAACTGACCTAAACGTGTCTTAACTCGAATGGAAGTCTTTCTGCTTTCGCCTCCAGCCTGCCAAAATCTAATATAGTTCATTAAATAATCTGTATCATTTTCAAAGGTCTGCTGCCCCTCTTTTGCACTCCACACTGCAATACCACTTTTAACAAACCATTCAAGGACAAACGGAGTTTCATTCTCGATACGTCCCAAGCGATCAAACATGAATACCAGCAGGATATCAAACTCTTTCTTTTCTGCTGCGATTTTTAGATCCTGAATTGCATCTCTCTTATTGGCTGAAATCTTATACCCAGAAATTCCCTTTTCATAAAATTCTTTACAGATCGTCCAGCCCATACGTTTTGCAAATTCATGGCACTCCTGCTTTTGCATGGGTATATCATTATGGTCCACCTGACCTTTCGTCGATACACGATACAGACAATAAACCCTTAGAAGAGTCGAGACTTTCATGTCCTGATGAAAAGTTCCCTTTTGCATTGCGTTCGTACACCTCACTTAATATTTTTTTTACATAGTTAAGAGAATCATCTGATTGTTCCGGATTAAAGCGGATTGATACTTTTACACCATTCTTCTCCGCTTTCAGATATATCCCATTCACATCCTCGAACTTTGTATATTCCATTTTCTTTGCCCCCTTTCAAAAGCAAAAAGGAACGCAAAGAAAAATCATTCTAAGCGTTCCTTTTGACCATTTAATTTGGCCTACACTTTTTATTCAATTTTCTACTATATTATAATACAAAAACAGAAAGCTGTCAACGCTAAAACCACCAATTTTTCACGTCGACTTATTCCAGTTCCTACGCTCAATCTCAGACCGTGTATTTTCAGGGGCTGCTGTGCAGACTTTCATTATCGGGCGAGCTCCTATCATGGCACACTATCCAGACAATCCTGTATCAATCGTAAGCGACGCTATTCAGTTTTCTGGCACGGGAATGCCTTCAACATTATTAACGCGCCGATCTTCTTAAATATAATAAAAAGCAATCCCTACTTAGGATTGCCCGCATATAAGTTGAATTTTGAAATTTTTCTGAATATCTGCAATTCTATGTATTGCCGTAAGTCTTCATCCAAACGTCCATTCCAAATTGAATATCTGTTTATAAGAGGCTGATAGCGCCTGATTATCTGTTCTACCGAAGGAGCGTCCCCCTGAATGGCACGACGCAAAATTTCGTTGAAATCATCCATTCCTCTTTTCCTTTATAATTTCTCTGAATCTTTTTATCGCTAAATACTTTTGATTATAAATATAGCGACTGCTCCACCCTGTACACTCTGCGATTTCCGCTATAGTTTGGTCTCTGACATATAGGCGATAGATAATCGCACGCTGCGTATTCGTTAATTGATCATAAACATCAGAAAGGATCTTATCTTCAAACATTTCAAGAGATGGCTCAAACTCAAATTCTATATTCGATATAATATATCGAATGTCCTGCTCCCCCAAATCATCAAAGAATACTTCTCTTGCTAAAATTAGTTTTCTGCGAAAGTAATCAATCCTTACTCGCTTTATCAACACTCTAATCCATGCAGTAAATTTAATTTCAATTTCATTCATATTGTGACCATTACTGTTTCAACAGCGCCTCAATCAGATGCATATAATTTATTATCGCTTTTCCAATAACGATACGCTTGTTTCGCGGATATTTTTCAAGTTTTGCTTCAATGTCTTGCAAGTATTTGAGTTCAGGTTGGATATAACTTTCATTGATCAGCATATCAACCGTAACATTTAACGCGTTTGATATTTTAACGATCATTTCAAGGCTCGGGGTCGTCTTGGCGTTTTCAATCATGCCAATATGCCCATTACTGCATTCGCACATTTCTGCGAGCTTTTCTTGCGATAATTTAGCCGACTTCCGATACTTGCGAATATTTTTACCTAATGCAACGAAATTCACTTTATCCACCCCTCTCACAAACTAATTATACCTCTTTTTCCTTTGAATTTGAAGAATGTACTAATTGAAGTTTCATTGTACAGCTGTAATTTTTATAAAAAGTATATAATTGAGGGTGGGAATTAATGTTTCCCACCCCATACCTGCAAACGCATGTTTGAAACCATACATAATTATCTCTTTCTTGGCTTCCTGCCGCATCATCCGACAACCTCTTATTGCCGTTTAAGATCCTGCCAAGTAGTTTTTCTGCAACGAAAACTCTATTGCAATGCGAATTTAGAAACTTGTTTAGTCACTTCCATCGACATAAAATCTTCTAAATATTCCTCGCCGTTTTCAATTTCAAAAGCGATAGTGCAATATCTTTGTCTATCGTTTCTATTTTGTATTTATTCTCGGCGAATTTTTAAACGAGTTTTATTATGACATTTCGGGCAATTTACCCATTTCAAATTCTCGCATTGTTTATTCATTCCAAAATGCTACTGCACCTAAGATTCCTGCTCTGTTTTCAAGCGTTGCAGTCAAAATCTTTACTTGTGGTCCTTTATTTCCTGCAAATATTTCATATCTGCAGAGGGAAATCAAACCATTTTGCCCGAAACGGGCGTTCAGGATGGGATCGGCGCAAAAACCGGCTTGCG
>CASEWU010000093.1 GCA_949291725.1 uncultured Bacillota bacterium | reverse complement strand
CAGAGATCAGAAGCAGACAGCCTGATCCCGGAAATCCTAAACTATATCGAAGAACATTATACCGAAGATCTGTCCCTCAAATTTTTGTCTGCTTATTTCGGATACAGCAAAAATTACTTTTCAACCCTTTTCAACCACTGCGTCAACATGCACTTGACAGAATATATGAACCGCGTCCGAATTTTGCACGCTAAACAAGATCTGGACGATGCAAATAACACTGAAACCATTCTGCAAATCGCAACAAAACACGGCTTTAACAGTTTGAACACCTTTTATCGCGCATTGAAAAAATATAACTGCCAATTAAAATCGCCTTTAACATGATCGTTTTGTTCATCCGATCCTATATGCTGCAATTCAAACCAAAAAAGCTCATTGTTGCACCAACAAAAAACTATCGTTCCCCAAAGCAAGGTCAAAATTTGCTACGCCTGTACAGACAAAGAAATATCCCGAGGACGGTACTCCTCGGGATATTTCTTTGTTTTACGTTCGGCTCGTTTTGTTATACAGAAAAATCACACAATATATTCAAATCAAAATGAAACGGTTGGCTTGTAACGGTATGTCGGGATACAGCACAATATATCCGAACCCAAACAAAAAGAACTACCCGAAAGGTTCGGATAGTTCCCGTTTGGTGGAGATAGTGGGAATCGAACCCATGACCTCTTGAATGCCATTCAAGCGCTCTACCAACTGAGCTATATCCCCGTTTTTTGTTGTAAAATGCGCAATTTTGCGCTGAAAATAAAAATCCGGCGCGCAAACCAACGCTTGCGCGCCGTAATTTTTTTCCTTACTCTTCCGGCTTGATCGCGCCGACAGGGCATCCGTCTTCACACGCGCCGCAATCGATGCACACGTCCGGATCGATCTGGTACTGCGTATCTCCCTGCGAAATCGCGTTTACAGGACAAGTCTCCGCGCAAGCACCGCAGCTGATGCATTCTTCCGAAATTTTATGTGCCATTGTTTCCTACCTCCAAAAAATCTCTAACGTTTCCGTTTTTTTTATTATATCATAACTTCTGCGTTTCGTAAAGTCTACGCACAAAAATTTTTCAATTTTTTTCCCGGCCTTTTTCCGCATTCATCAGTCCACAAGATTTTTCAGCTCCTCGTCCGCTTTGTCTTCCTTCTCCTCTTTTTCGTCCTTGCGGTTCTTGAAACGGATATTCTCCAGCGGGAAATCTTTATAAACCAAGCTTCCGTCCTTTTCGATCTTTACCCGTACCGTCATCTTCAGCATATTCTCCGATACGACCGTACCCCGTCCGTCCGGCGTGGAAACTTCCGACCCGACCTTCGGCATCTTTTTACACGCTTCGCTGTAATAGTCGTTTTCATAGCTCAAACAGCACATCAGCCTTCCGCAAAGCCCGCTGATCTTGCCCGGATTCAGCGAAAGCCCCTGCACTTTTGCCATCTTTATGGACACTTTACGGAAATCGGACATCGCTCCCGCACAGCAGCATTCTCTGCCGCACGGCGCGATCCCGCCCAAAAGCCGCGTTTCGTCGCGAATGCCAACCTGCCGCAATTCGATACGGATATGGAACGCCGACGCCAGATCTTTGACCAGTTCACGGAAATCCACGCGCCCGTCCGCCGCAAAATAAAAGATGACCTTATTACCGTCGAACGCGAACTCACAGTCGATGAGTTTCATGTCCAGCTTATGTTTTTCGATCTTCTCCTGTGCGATCTTCATCGCCTGCGGCTTGCGCTCGAGATTGCGTCTCACCTGCTCGCGGTCTTTATCGGTCGCAATGCGCAGAATGGGTTTGAGCGGCTGGACCACTTCCGAGTCCTCCACTTCCTTCGGCGGAAACGCAACGTACGCAAATTCCGTACTCTTGCTTGTCTCCACGACCACCTGCATGCCTTCTTCATATGTTTCGTTTTCTCTCGGCGCGAAATAATAAATCTTTCCGCCGTCTTTGAATTTGACCCCGATTACTTTCATCGTCCCTCCAAAATTCCGACAAACAACTCTTCCAGACTCATGGAAACGTTGGCGTTGAACTTCAAATATTTTTCTGTCTGCGTGATTTTTTCCTGTGCCCGCACAAGCCCCGCCGCGCTGTAACGTCCCGCGATCCTTTGCAGCGTCTGCGCGTCCGTCGCCGTGAGCGGCGCCGCGCCGCCCGTCTTAAGAACCAGCGCGTCCCGCAGGATCAGCCGCATTGCCGACAAAAGCCGCGCTGCTTCCTGCCTGTCCGTAACCTTGCGCGCTTCCGCCGGGATCGCCGCGGGCGAGAGTACCGACAAAATCCTTGCCGCTTCCTGACCCGACGCGTCCGGCGCCTGCGCCAGTTCGTCCGCTTTGCTCAAAATACCGCCCGATACCGCCGCGATCTCTTTCGCGTCCGTTCGGTGCGGATACTTCTCCCGCAGATACCTCTCTGTTTCTTCTTCCGTAAACCCCGCCAGATCCAGCCGCTTCGTGCGCGACTTTACCGTAGTCAGTACCGGGAACTCACTCGTCGCCCCCAGCAGAAAATATACGTTTTCCGGCGGTTCTTCCAACACTTTCAAAAGCTTGTTCTGCGCCGACGCCAGCATATCCTGCACATTGTCCAGCACAAAAACCTTCTTTGTTCCTTCCACCGGCTTGATATAGACATCGTCGAGCATCGCCCGCACTTCCGCGACCCCCGCCTTTTCTCCCTCTGCCGGAAAAATGCGGCAGTCGCTGTAGTGCTCCTGTGCGATCAGCCGTGCCGCCCGCGCATCCGCTCCCAACAAAAGCGCCGCAAGCTCTTTCAGCCAACCGCGCAGATTCTTTGCGTCCGGACAGACCAAAAGATAGGCGTGAGAAAGCCGTCCCGCCTCCGCGTCGCCCTCTACGATCTTATATGCTTTACTGCTTTCAAAAAGCTGCATCGCTTCACCCCCGACGCCAAAACTTGTATACGTGCGCCGATTTTTGCCCGCACCGTCAATCGATGAATCCCTTTTCCGTAAGCAGGGCGCGGATATTCGCCTGCGTTTCCTGCTTCTCGCCCGAACTGTCCACCGCAACAAGCTTGCCCGGAAACTCGCTCAAAAGCTCCTTGTACGTCTCATACACCTTGCAATGAAACGCCGCCCCCGCCTGCTCGATGCGATCGTTCTTGTCTGCGCCGTGCTTGCGCTCGAACGCGCGCGCCGGCGGCAAATCCAAAAACAATGTGATGTCCGGCATATAATTTTCCACCGCATAGCTGTTGATCTCCAACAAAAACTTGCGGCTCAGCCCCCTGCCGCCGCCCTGGTAAGCCAGCGAGGAAAATATATAACGGTCGCAGAGCACGATCTCGCCCCGCTCCAAAGCAGGGATCACCGTGTCCGCCAGGTGCTGCACCCGCGCCGCCGCATACAGCAGCGCTTCACACTCGTCCGTCATTGCCGTGAATTTTCCGTTAAGGATGATCTTGCGGATCGCTTCCGAAATCTCTCCGCCGCCCGGTTCGCGCGTGATAATGTGCGCAATTCCCCGTTTCGTGAGGTATTCCGACAGCAAACGCATCTGCGTCGACTTTCCGACCCCTTCACATCCTTCAAATGCAATAAATCTGCCTTTATTTTTCATATACGTACGCCCGTTTTTCCGTTCAATCTCTGTTTTGCGCCCTTTCGCATTTTTGCGGCGGCCGCGCTCTTTGGCACAAAGGCCCGCGCTTTTTTCGGTTTCTGTTTCTTCCGTCGCCTTGCCGACCTTTGCTATTCCCTGCCGCCGATCTTTGTTACGGCGATCTTTTTATCTTTGAGTCCGAAGGTATGCGCCGCTTCCGAAAGCGCCTGCACCGCCTGCGGCGTGATCTGTTCGCCCGCAATGACGATCGGGTAACAGGGAGGCGTGATGCCCGCATTGCGCGCGGCGATCCTGCCTGCCGAATTCTCGACGGGAATATATTCATATGAAAGCGTATGCGCCGTCAGATAGCTGAATTTTTTGACTCCGCTGACATATTTCTGCTGCGGAAGAGTACCGCCGCGCAACTGTTTCATGCGCCAGACAGACCAGATCGCACGTTCCAGCCGAGAGAGTGAGGATACGCGCGTCAGCGGCGAGAAATAAAACAAAACGTATCTTCCGTCTTCCAGTTCCGCAAAGATACCGCGGCGCTCCAGCTCTTCCGCCGCAGCCTGCGCACGGATCCCCGCTGCGCCGAAATCCACCGCCAGAACCAGCGTGCGGCTGTCTTCGTAAAAACGTACGCCGCGCTTTTTCAGCCGCGCTTTGATAAACGCCAGCTGACTGCGAAGCGCGTCGATCAGCGCCGCGCCCTGCTCCTGCATGAATTTTACCCCGTATTCCACGGACGCCATGATCAGATACGAAGGGCTCGTCGTACGGAACAGATCCAGTCCTTCCGCAATGCTCTCCTCCAGTTCTTCGTCGTTTACGTTCAGAATCGCGCCCTGCGTCAGCGTCGGCAGCGTCTTATGCGCACCGTCCACCCACGCCTGAGCAAAATTTCCGGCATAGTCCGCCTTCTCGTCTCCGTCGAAACGCATATAAGCTCCGTGTGCGCCGTCAACAAGCAGCAGCTTTCCGTACCGCCCGCACACCTTGCGTATTCCGCCAAGGTCTGCCGTGTTTCCAAAATAATCGGGGGACGTGATCAGCACCCCGCAAAGGTTCGGCTCTTTCTTGAACGCCTCTTCCACATCCGGAGCCGACGGCGGCAACAGGATCCCGTCCCGCTCGTTGTTCTTGAGAAGATACGGTTCGATCCCCAGCACCCTGCACGCGTTGTAGACGCTCTTGTGCGAATTGCGCGCGATCGCGATCTTCCCGCCCCGCTTTTTCGCCGCGTACAGCATTGCATAAACGCCCGCCGTCGATCCGTCCGTCAGCAAACGGCTCCGCTTTGCGCCCAGAATTTCGGCAATGTCCTCTTCCGCTTCGCGGATCACTCCGTTCGGGTTTTCCAGACAGTCCGAAAAGGACAGCTCCGTGATGTCGAGCGGCGCATCTTTGAAGAGCGGAAACAGGCGCTTTTCCGCCTTATGCCCCGGCATATGCAGCCGCAACGGTCTGCGGCTCTTATAATTTTTCAGTGCGCCGTATATATGCAGCTTCATTTTTTCTCCTTCACGAAAAAGCGGTTTCGCCCGCCGCAATTTTTTGCGGCGGGCTTGTCCTTTTTATGCGTCTTTTTTGTCAAATTTATCCACAAGATACGTCAAAAACGTAAACGGCTCGTAGCGCATATCTTCTTCGTCCGCACTCCCTGCGCTCAGAACGACCATGCACATCTTGTCCGAAATATACGTTCCTGCCGCCACGCCGTCGATCTCGCCTTCCTCCGCAGGCCTGCTCACAAATTTCGTGAGTTCCTCCAGATTGCTCAGATCAAACCCGTACGTCCAGTTCAAAGTTACTTCCGTACCGTTTTCATCCGTTCCCTTAACCGTCGTCGTGCGCAGCTCGATCGGATCGTCCGCACTATCGTTGCTCACCCATTCCAGAACTTTGCAAAAGGAATCGCGCAGCGCTTCCAGCCGCACATACTCTTTCTCCAGTGCCTCCAGCCTCTGCGCTTCGTTTTTATAACGCTTGTCTCCCTTGATCCGCGCACGGAAGTTCGATTCCGCCGCCGCTTTGTCCAGCGTTCCCTGCGCAAAATCCGCCGCTCCGGACGCATCTTTGAAAAATTTCCCGAGATACTCCTCGCACTGGGTGAAATAATTTTTCTCGTAAACGACCTTGCCGCCTTCCCGGTACCCGTTCTCGCCCAGCCAGACCGCATTCGAACGATAACTGGCCAGAAAATCCGTAAGACCCGCATACGTTACCGTTCCGTCGGACGCCGTGGACGACGCAAGATCAGGCACAAACATCACATCGCCCTGCCCCGCCGAAAAATGCGCCTGCAGGATCATATCCTGATACCCGTCCATATTGAGCGAATACGTGGAATAATCCAAAACGTCGTTTGAAAGCGCATTGCTCGCATGCAGGTCGTCCAGATCCCCCAATGCCAACGCATTCATCCTGACGTCCAAATACGAATAAATTTCAAATTTCTGTCCGTTCGTCGCCCGCGTGGCAAGCATTGTGTACAACAGCGCCCAGACAAGCACCGCCGCAAGACAAATCCCGATGATCTTGATCCAGTCATACGACAGCAGCAGCCCCAGCCGGCTCTTGGTGATTTTTGCGTCCATATCGTATATTATGTCCCTTTTTTCGCTGATTTTTCTTCCGCTTTACTTGATGTCGCGGATCTCTACCTGATAATCAAAGCCGTTCGGAGCATGAACCGTAACTTTGTCCCCGACCCGCGCACCGCGCAGCGCTTCGCCGAACGGCGAATCGATGGATACGATGTTCTTGTCGGGATCCGCTTCCGTACTCCCCATGATCGTGTACGTCGCCAGCTCTTCCAGATCATAATCGTACACCGTTACCGTATTGCCGAAATGCACCTTGGAATTGTCCGTGCTCTCTTCCATGATCTTCGCGTTCTTGATCTTGTTTTCCAGCTCGCGGATCTCACTCTCGTTGAGAGCCTCTTCGTTCTTTGCCGCATCGTATTCCGCATTCTCGCTGAGGTCTCCGAATCCGCGCGCGATCTTGATCCGCTCCGTGATCTCCTTTTTCTTTTCCGTTTGAAGATATTTCAGCCGCGCCACCGCTTCGTCATAACCCTTTTGCGTCATGATAAATTCTTCTGCCATTTTCAACACCTCTTGCTTTTATAAAAAAATGTACGGCTTTCTGCCGTTCCCTTCCCGTAAAAGAATGATCCCGCTTCATATTTCTCGCGGAATCATACCTTGCACTGTTATTTATTATACATCATGCGCGCGCGATTGTCAAGTTATATTCGCGGCGCAAGGGCCGCGCCCAAGACTCGAATTGCGAACTTTTTCAGGAATTTTGTGTCCGAAATTTGAAATCGTTTTTCCCGCCGCACCGCCGCCGCGCGCTTTTCGATCTCGGTGCGACAAGGCTGCACACAAAGCAAACTCCTTTTTTCGGAGAATTACGATCCGCCATACTTTTTGCCTTCATCGCCCGAAATTGTTTTTAGTTTGTTGCATTTTCAAGTTCGTTACATTTTGCCGCACGAAATTCTAGCGCGACAAACAACTGCGTTTTCAGCCGCGGCGCAGAGTGCGGACATATTCCGCGATACGGTTGGTCGCGGTATCCAGATTCGCCATGCTCGTCGCGTACGAACAGCGCACATGAAAGCGCCCTGCGTCGCCGAACGCATCGCCCGGCACCACCGCCACCTTTTCCGCGCGCAAAAGCCCGTTGGCGAACTCTTCGCCCGTGATCCCCAGATTTTCCGTCGACGGATACACGTAAAACGCACCGCGCGGTTCAAAACAGGAAAGCCCCGTCTCATTGAAAAAATTCGTGATGAACCGACGCCGCTTGTCATATTCCTCGCGCATGGATTCCACGACCGCAAAATGATCGGTAAAACCGTCTTTCAGCCCTTCCACCGCCGCATACTGCGACGCGCTCGGCGCACACATGATCGCGTACTGATGGATCTTGAACAGGGCTTTGTCGATCTCGGGCGGCGCACAAACAAACCCGATCCGCCAGCCAGTCATCGCAAACGCCTTCGAAAATCCGTTGATCAGCACCGTCCGCTCCTTCATTCCCGGGATCGAGGCGATCGATACGTGCTTTCCGCCGTATGTCAGTTCCGCATAGATCTCATCCGATACGATCAGAAGATCATGCTTTTCCAGAACCGGCGCGATCGCTTCCAATTGCTCTTTCGTCATGATCCCGCCCGTCGGATTGTTCGGGTACGGAAGTATGATCGCCTTCGTGCGGGGCGTGATCGCGCGCTCCAGCTGCTCAGGGGTGAGAATAAAAGAATTATCCTGACGGCAGGGAATATGCACCGGCACGCCGCCCGAGAGCAATACACACGGAGAATAGGACACATAGCCCGGATCGGGCACAAGAATCTCGTCGCCCGGATCACAGATCGCACGCATCACGAGATCGATCCCCTCGCTCGCGCCTACCGTTACGATGATGTTGTCCGCAGGATACTCCACATGAAACCGCTCGTTCATATACCGCGAGATCAGCTCGCGAAGAACGGGCAGACCGCGGTTGCCCGTGTACTGCGTATACCCGCGCTGTATGGATTTGATCGCCGCATTACGTATGTTCCACGGCGTGATAAAATCGGGTTCGCCGACGCCAAGCGAGATCGCATCCTTCATTTCCGACACAATATCGAAAAATTTACGGATGCCGCTCGGTTTCAGCCCCTGCGAACGCTGGTTGACAAAATTTCTCATGCGTGTACCGATATCCGTATGCGGTTATCGTCCTCCGTATCCGTGATCGTCCCTTCGATCTTGTATTTTTTGAGGATAAAATGCGTCGCCGTTGACTGCACTTCGTCCAATGTGGAAAGCCGCTCGGATACGAACCGCGCCACCTCGCGCAGATTCTTACCCTCGATAAATACCGCCAGATCGTACCCGCCGCTCATGAGATAACAGCTCTTCACTTCCTCAAAACGGTAGACCTCTTCCGCAATCGCGTCGAATCCGCTCGTTTTCTGCGGCGAGACCTTCACCTCGATCAACGCCTGCACGATGTCGTCCGACAGCCGTTCGTCGTTTACGATCGCCGTGTATTTGACGATGATCCCGCGCGACTCCATCGAGGATATCGTGTCCGCGATCTCTTTTTCCGTCTTGTTTAGCATGACTGCGATCTTTGCCGCCGTGTAACGGCAATCTTCCTGCAGGATCCCGAGTATGTCCGATTCCAGCTTTAACATTTCCACACCTCTTTTTCGCTTTCTGCAAAAGAGTTTTGCCCGTTTTTCCGCTATACGTGCCGCAATTTTTAGTTGAAAACTTGGCTTTTTGCCGCGGCGGCGCAGTTTTCTGCGCCGCCGCCTGCAGCAAATCTCTTTCAATTAGTATATATTTTTACGGAAAATAAGTCAATAATATTTTACTTTTACCGAAAATTTCACTATAATTTTAAAAAAACATTCGGAGCTTGTTATGTTCAGGATCTGGGCTAAAATCATCCAAAACGGAAAGATCGCCAAACAGTTTGTTTACGAAAACGACGCAGAAAAACTGACCTATTCCCACTTTTTCAATTACCTTGCAGATATCTGCCGCGAGCTCGACGTTCCTACCCCCGTCCTGCTTAAACCCCACATCTTTAACTTCGCCAAATTCAATCACGTTCGTTTTTACCCTCGCGATTTTGTCGAAGGCGTCGATTTCGATTACCTCCTGCTCGAACATCTCATTCCGTAAACCGACCTCCGCTTGCAGCGCTTTTTCCCGACCGCGGAAAAGTTTTTACTTCCCTGCATCGCGGCACCGCGGCGGCACGATTTTTGTTCTCCTGTTTTACGGCAGTGCGGCGCCGCCTTTTTTGCCCGCACACGCTTTCGGGCGCATATTTTTTTAAAGCTGCCGCGCGCTTTGAAATTCGGGCCGTTTCGGCAGACGTTTCATGTTTGCGGTTTTCTATAGGAAAACATCGGATATTAAAAAACAATGCGGACTTCGGCAAATTGCCGAAGTCCGTTATTTTTTCGAAAACTATGCGTTAGACGATGGCGTGCGCAAGCGAGCGCAGGACACTCGCCACGCAAAAGGAATTGTCCTGTAGTTTTTCATAGCCCATGCAAAGAAACGGAATAAAAGGTACAGCACGGGAAGCAGAGGATACAGATAGAAGTACGGGACAGGAATCAGACGATACAACCATTTAAAAATCAGGATACCGTCCTGCTTGAAAACATACGAAAAGCTGGTATCCGCCGTTAAAATACCGAAATCTATGAGCGGATAGGAGACGATCGCCACTGCCGTAAAATAGAAAAACACGGCAAGCGTTACGGGCAATGCGTACTTCTTTTGCGGTTTGAGCCGCCGCGCGGCGACCATAAACAGCGGCAGGGAAACAGCACAGGTATGATTCAGCCAGGAATTCAGAACCTGCAGATCGTACCAGGGAAGCCCTGCCCAGGCGGACGGCGGCGAAAAAAAGGGCGTCGCGGCACACAGCATGGAAAACATCACCGAATATTGCCGCGCCAGTTCAAACTTGGGCACCAGCATGAGCGGAAGCAGTACAAAGTTGAAATTGCATACCTGCATGAGCTGCATGGCGAGCGTCTGCCATTGAAAATGCAAAGTCGGCCGAAGCCCCATCGCATACCGAAAGAAAATTCCGCCGCTGCAGAACAGAGTGAGCAGAACAAAAACGACATTCTGCACCCTTTTGCCGACTTTCCGCATCACAAAAAAACCGAGTACAAACCAAATAAACGTTGCAATCAGCATGCAAACGTGCGTTAGATCTCCGCGTACCATGTCAGGACTCCGAAACCGTTACAGTGTACGTCGTCTGCACAAGCACTCCGTTTTCGGAATATTTCACTGTGAGAACGAGCGCATCGTTCGGCTCTTCGGATGTAAAACCGCTGACAAAACGGTTCAGAAGATCTATCCGAAATACAGACCCGTCCGCATATATGAGTTTGAGAACGCCTCCCTGCGTATCCAGCGATTCCCCCACTTTGTATTCCGTTTTCGGCAATACCTCTAGCTCGACCGCCGACAATGTCTTTACAGGCGTCGGCAACGGCGCGATCTTTACAAAAAACGAACAGGAAAACCCTTCGTATTCCACAAATATTTCCTGCCGCTCGACAGGCTCCGCACTGTCAAATCCCGAAATTTCACACGCCTGCCCGTCCACCATGTAAAACTTGCCGTTTTTGCGCAATACCTGCACCGAAAGCCCTTCAAAATCCGCTTCGTCCCCCACATAGTACACCGTCTTGGCAGGATATGCGGATACCTGGATCCCCGCTATTTTCTGCCCCTCCGTATTGCGCAAAACAAAAAATACCGTCAGTGCGGCGGCAATCAGCACCGCCGCCGCACTCAACGCAATCAGAATGATTTTAACTTTTTTTGTCATGACTGTTTATTCGAATCTACTCCAATTTACTTGCTTTGTAGAAGATGTGAATGTAAAAGTCTTGACCGCCGTTACCGTCTGCCCGTTGTTTCCAACATAAGAATATGTAACTACAGCACTATAAGAACCCTTTTCATCCTCTGCCCCTTCGCTGCACAAATAGTATTTTCCTCCGTATGTTTTCGGAGTTCCTCCGTTCATTTTAGGCGCGGTTGCTGTAATCGTAAGATTTGCAGGCACATTTAAAGGATCGCCTTTCAGTATTTCGACAGGCTCTCCGTCTGCATTGTAGTCCGTAATGGTCAAGCCTTCCAAAACAGGTACGCACAGGTAATAATCGGGATCAATAAGATGCCAAAAGTCTCGAAGTTCTCCGTACAAAACGTTATTTGACGTATCCAGTTGAATTTTTGCGTTCGGGTGCTTTGCCAGCTCCACACTGACTTGCAGATCTATACTTATATCTTTTACCGTCCCCGTTACGGGATTTCCGTAAACGTCGTAATTCTGATAATCTTTGGCGCTGTATGTATAGATATATTCGCCCCTTGCTTCCGTCGTAAACGTTACGGCAGATGCGGGCTGTCCTTCAAAAAATACGTTCGTCGTCAACGCTGTGCCGTACTTAAACAGCCGCGCACTGTCTGCAGGATCAAACGTAAAAGGATGGCCTTCCGAAACGCCGATATGCAGTTTCGTCCCGTCGTAATAGAAATATTGCTCTGCACCTTCCGGTTTTTCGGTTGCAATTCCCTCGCGCACGATCAGATTCGCTTCCGTCGCTCGCTGCGACTCAGGACTATACCCTGCATACGTAAACCGCTTCGCTTCTTTGATCGCATCGCCGCTTAAAGGGGAATCGGACTGATAGGTATAAATCGTTCCGCTCATCGCCCCGATCCCAAATAATCCGGAAATCTTTACGGTTGTTTTTTCGTATTTTATCTCTGTCTTATTCGTCCTGTCGTCCTGAAAAGAGCCCGCTTTTTCTCCCATAAACAGGAATCCCGTATTGATATACGCCGTTCCGTCTATCGTATGGCGCATGGACGCATAGTCGTCCTTTTTAAACAATTCCTCTACATACTTCCCGATATCCAGTCCCATATCCGTCCAAGACCCGTTATACTGCGCAAGGATATCCGCATCGTCCTTTTGTACCCAGTTATACTGGCGAAGGTCGCCCTCGATGGTGATATTCGAATTCTCCGCGTTCGTATCGAACACAAATCCGAGCCCCATTACGTCGTTGCCTTCCGCAGAAGTCTTTCTCGTCTGCACCGTCGTAACATCTTTTAAATACAGATTTGTAGCTACCTGTATTTCCATATTTGCATACGTACCGCCGTCAAGCACGGTATTTTCCAACGTTACGCACGTGGCTCCCTCCACACGGATCGCCGAACGGCAACCCGAAATATAGGAATTGGAAATCGTGCAATTTCCGCCCGAAATATTGACCGCATTGTTGTAGTAATCATTTCTGCTATACACCACTTTCGGGAACACTTTGCCCTGAAATACAATATTGTCAATATCGGAATTTGTCAAATCTATGACGTCTTTGCCGTTACTGCTTGAATATCCGCTCGCATCGATGGTAAAGCCGTTGCCGTACAGCGTCGCGTTTGTATAGGGAGCGCCTTTGTTCAACGTGATATCCGAAAGCAGAACGTCGTTTCCGCCGCCGAGGGAAGCCGCGTTGGTCTGCGTTATATTTTCGCCGTTGACAACTTCCACGGCAAGGCGCGTTTTTCCGTAAACCTTGCCGCCTTTGACCGCGCCGATCTCGAGGATCGCCACCCCTTCGCCGTTAAATTTATAGATAAGCTCATCCAGATTTTTCGTCTCAAGGCCTGCGTTTTTTCGAACCGTAAGCGTAAACCCGTTCCCTGTTTGCGCGATCGGCGTGAGGTTTCCGTTCCCGTCCGTCTTGGACGCATCGTAAACCGTTACGCTCCAACCTTCGCATTCGGGCATTTCCCCTGCCGCAAACAGATCGCTCAGCGTGATCGGATTCAGATTCCCGACACGGTACATATACTTTTCAAAATTCGTAAACTTTCTTTCAAAATACTGCGCGTCGGGATCCGCCACTTCCACCGTAAACGTTTTGGATACATTCGGATACTTCGCAAGCGATACCGTTACCTGCGCTTCTCCCACGCTGACGGGCGTGAGCACGCCGTCCTCGCTGACCGTTAAAATTTCCGCATCCGTGCATTCGTATTTGAGTGAAGTGTCGCACGCGACTTCCTGCAAACCCGTAAAATTATAGGCAAACGAGCTCGCCTCAAAGCGATACGCCTTATCCGCCCCGATATCGATCGTTACCGCCGCACCGTCCGCACAGGTTCCGCCGTTCAACGTCAACACAAAATCCAGAACGCGCACGATATTCACCGACACCGACCGACTCGCTCCGCCGTATTTCGCCGTCGCCGTTACCGTTACCGTATTCGCATTCCCCGCGCCGCTGAACGTAAGATTTCCCAAAGGATCGATGTCCGCCGCAGCTTCGTTGTCGACCGACCAAATCACAGTCTGCTCGCTGACAGGCCGCTGCGCATCCGCCCCGACAAATCCGCCCGCCGTGAACGATACGCCGCCCTTGTCAAATTCTGTAAACACCAGCGCTCCGACGGCCTTTCCGTCTATGTATAAAGAAAATGAAGCGATCGGATTGCTCACTCCCAATTCGCCGACTTTCTCGCCTTCGCAATACAACGCGTTCCCCTCGATCGTGTACCGTACTCCGTCCGCATCGATTTCCGCATCCGTCGCATCCGCATCGAACAGGGTCTCCAGGTCTTTTCCGCCCGAAACTTCGAGCACCACAAAATCCCCTCCGAAATACAGCGCATTGCTCTCGACTTTCTCGACCGTTTCGGGCAAAACGATCTCTCCTGAAACGTTTGCGACCGTCTGTCCGCTTGCCGCGCCCAAAGCAATCTTTTCGACCTGCGTACCATCGTAAATATAAACAACCCCCGCCAACGTCTTCACGTCCGGCGCAAACACAAGCTCCTGCGCGCCCGTCTCATACCGAAACGCGCCCGCATCCGTCAAAATTACGCTCTTTTGTACGGATTCTTGCAGACGTACCATAAAATCTTTATCGTTTTTGTCCTGCTCCGCTTCGGACAAAACGGTCAGAACCGACAAGTATTCTTCTCCCGTCTGCAACGATTCCAGTGCGCTCACGGCTTCCGCCGCCGCGCTTCCCGCACGATCCAAAAGCACACATCCGTTCCCGAATACATCGCGCAGTCCGAAATCTTTTGTCAGTCCCTCCCTTTGTACTCCGAGCGCCTGCACCTTCCCTTCGGATTCACTGTAAATTTCTTTCGTCCGCCTGACAACAATCCGTCCCGTTTGCGAATCGTACCAGTAATGATACCCGTACGATGCACTCGCAGGCGTGAGATTTGCGCTGTACCCTGCCCCGTATGCCTCGTCGATCAACGCATAAATCTCTTGCTCGCTCTTAATTTCATTCTCCACCCGATACGCCGCCAGATATGTATTCAGCGACGCCGCCGTCTGTTCGTCCGAACTCACCTTCGCTCTGCGGATCACTCCCGAAAACGTCGGGATCAATACCGCCGCCAGAATCGCGATCACCGCGATCACAATCACAAGCTCTACGATCGTGAACGCCTTTCTCTGCTTTCTCATAGTTCCTTCCTTCTTATTTTTTCTCTATTACAAACGTTTTGTTTCCCGCTGTGGGAAACAAAACGAGAGCTCTCGTTTTTTACGATATTTACTATCGTCATTTTATATGCGGCTGTTAGTATAGCACAGCAATTTTGAAAACACAATCAAAAAAACTTATTTTTTTAAATACTGACAAAATTTTACTTTTCAGCAAAAAATAAACATTTTTTGCATTATTTCTAAAATCACTTGACATTTTTTTGCGTTTTTGTTATCCTTTCGCGTGGTAGGTTTTCGGAAAACACTACCTAAAAACAACCGAGGTAAACTGAATAATGAAGAAACTCACGACCAAGATGTTGTGCAGAGCGGGTATCATTGCCGCCCTGTACGTTGCCCTCACCTACGCGTTCGGCGCGCTTGCTTACAACGGATTTTTGCAGATCCGCCCCGCCGAAGCGCTCACGATCCTTCCTCTCTTTTTCCCGGAAGCGATCCCTGCATTGTACATAGGCTGCATGCTGAGCAATATTGCTTCCCCTTTCTGGGTCTACGACGTATTTGTCGGCTCCCTGGCGACGCTGGCGGCCGCCGTCGGAACCTGGGGAATGGGCAAACTTTTCCGCAACCACGTTCTGCGCGTTGCGATCGGCGGTTTGTTCCCCGTATTGATCAACGCTTTTGTCATCCCGGTCATTATCGTGTTTTTGTGCGGAGACCTTTCTTATGGCACGCTCTCCGCAACCTATTGGACGTATTTCGGTTCGCTTGCCGTTACCGAAGCCCTCTGGGTTTATGTGCTCGGCGCACCCCTCTATGCGTTCATCCATTCTATGCGCAAAAAAGGTGTGTCCGCTTTTTGCGATAATACCGTCGGCTCGCCCTTGCAGAATACCGCCGTCGAAAATAAAAACAAATAATTTTTTAAACTGAATTTATCGGAAAGCGTTCCCGCTTACAGCGGCAAGCTTTCAAAACATAAGCCGCCGCGCAGATTCCGACTGCGCGGCGGCCTTTTTGTCCGAAACCCGCAAAACGCGGTCTCTTTGCAAAAGCCTCATTCCAAACTTTCAGCCCCTGAACTCATCCCCTCGGCGCACCTTGGCGACCACTTCGCGCGTTTCGGCGCCGTCCGTCAAAAACGCGTGTTTTTCGGCGACTAACGGCCATACCGAATTTTTGCGGCAGATGAATTGAGCAAACACTCGTCATCCGACGCGGAATGATGCGCCTGTTTTATTCGGGTACATGCGCCGCTTTTGTGCCAAAATTTACGTCGCATTCTTTCGTAAAAAATTTGCATATAAAAGAAGATTTTTATTGACTTTTTTCCTCGAATGCGGTATCCTATACGGGTTAATTGTTGCAAATGCAACAAGAGGAGATACAAACAAATGGAAGAAGTGATGACCTCGTTATTTGACGGCGTAACGGAGCAGGAGTACAACGCCATGATGACCTGCTTTAAGACGATTGTCCGCGCATACGGAAAGGGAGAAGAGATCCCGATGCCGAGCGGAAGGGTCGGCGTAGTGCAAAGCGGGAAGCTGAGTCTGATCAAGACAGACGTAAACGGAATTCGGACAATTTTTGAACAACTGAAAAAAGGCGGCGTATTCGGGGACGTTCTGGGATTTTCGTGGGCGGACGCAAACTTTTATCTGTTGGCGGACGAAGATTGTGAGATCCTATACATCGATTACGAGCATATTATCAAGCGCTGTCCCAACGCCTGCACACATCATTCGGTGGTGGTATCGAACCTGGTGCGGCTGATGAGCGAAAAAACACAGGCGCTTTCCGAACATCTGGAGATTTTAAGCCGCCGCACGATCCGAGAAAAGCTGTCCGCCTATTTTTCCATGCTGGCGGCAAAGAATAAGAGTTCCTATTTTACCCTTCCGTTTTCGCAGACAAGCCTTGCGGATTATATCTGCGTGGATCGCAGCGCCATGGTACGGGAACTGAAAAAAATGAGCGACGACGGCCTGATCGAACTGGACAGGCGAAACATAAAACTGCGCAAACCGGTGCAGGCAGGAAGGTAAATATGCAGACTTTTATACGGGAAATCGCACTGATCGGCGAAGAAAATTTTAAAAAACTGCAGCGCGCACATGTGGCGGTGTTCGGGATCGGCGGCGTGGGGTCTTACGCGGCGGAAGCGCTCGTTCGGGCAGGGATCGGGCAACTGACGTTTGTCGACGGCGACAACGTCGCAGAAAGCAATCTGAACAGACAGCTTATCGCCCTGCATTCCACGATCGGGAAAAACAAGGCGGCGATCATGAAACAGCGCGCCCTGGACATCTGTCCGAACGGAAATTTTTATGCAAAAGAATGCTTTTTCGACGAAAACACAGAGAACGATTTTGATTTTTCCGACTTTACGTATGTAGCCGACTGTATCGACAGCGTCAAGGCAAAGGCGCGGCTGATCGAACTGGCACGCCGTGCAGGAATCCCCGTGATTTCCAGTATGGGCGCAGGAAACAAGCTGGACGGAAACGCGTTCCGCGTGGCAGAAATTGAAAAAACGCGCGAATGTCCGCTGGCGCGGATCATGCGCAGAGAATTGAAAGCGCGGGGCGTTACGGGCGTAAAAGCCGTGTATTCCGAAGAAAAACCGCTTTCCCCCGATAAATCGGCGGCCGCAAACGGTGAACGCTTTATCGGAAGCATATCTTATGTCCCCTCTATGGCAGGCCTGCTCCTCGCCGGTACCATTATTCAGGATATTTTGAAAATGTAAGAATTATAAAAAAGAGGTCTTTCGCTTATGCGAAAGACCTCTTTTTGTTATTTAGCGCTTACTACAAAAACGTCTCCTTCTTGCACACATTGATAGTGTTCCAGATCACTCATAATATCGGATATATTGTGAGAAAATGTTCCGCCATATACAGCCAATACGCCCAAACCGTATTCCTGGTTCTTATCCACAGCAACAGCACTATTCTTTCCTGTATATTTACCACCGTAAATGATTACACGAGCTGTTTCGCCTTTTCCTCCGTCAGCAGAGTTTCCTACGTTAACAGCATTCCTTGCCGACGAAACAAACGTGCCTCCATTAACAATAATGTTTGTTTCTTCATTTTCACCGGCAAAATATCCGCCATAAAATACGTTTCCGTCTTGGATTGCTCCATCCCCGAAATATTCTACCTTCGCATCAAAGCCTGTTGCTTCTTTATATAAATCATATGCAACACCCGATGCTTCGTAATACCCATCATTGACAGTAACAGATCCACCATTTAAAGAAAGTGCTCCCTGAATACCATAAACAGTCAAATTATTGATTATTCCATCCGGGCAATAACCTATTACAAAAGCATACGCAAATTGTTCCTTAACTTTTGTTCCATTATTAGCTGTTCCGACCACCTTACCACCATTTATGATAACTTTTTCGGTATTTCCATTGCTACCGATATAAACACCAAAATTAGTAGAATAAACATTACAATTGTCGATGATAACCGTTGTCGTAGACAAGAACAGACATGTACCGCCGGTATAGGATTTTGTTACAAATGTCCCTTGTTTGATCTGCGCAAAGGTCTGTGTTTCAGAATTGCCTTCCGCCCTGATCAAATTACGCGTTGCATAAATTGCTCCGCTTAAATCACTGGAAGTATCATCAATTGTTATGGAACCTACCGTTCCGATTAATTGCTGCCCTTTATTATTTTCATCTGTATAACCGAACGTATCATAGTTCGGATCTTTGATAAAGTGCCCATTCAAATCCAAATAAATGGAAGACGTATTTATACTATTATAAAGATAACTTCCGCTTGCCCCAACAGTTTCATCGAAATCAGTGGTTGCCAACAATATATCAGCCCCCAACTGAATATAAGCGTTTTCTTTAGCAAATGCTGCTTTCAGTTCAGCAGCATTGTTTACGAGTGTTTTTGTTACCATGCTTTCGCTGCTTTGATTTTTATCCGCAACAGCATCCGCCGCCGAGCCACTCAAGAACAGTTTACCAGAGCCATTCTCCAAGGTTACGTCCGAAGATTCTGTCGTAACAAGAATATTTTGCAATGAATTCGACATAATCTTTACATTTTCCGCATCAGACGGAACGGCAATCTGTGGTATATTTGCACTTTCTTCAATAACCACTCTGCCGCTGGACACCTCAAAGCTTTCTTTGACCGTACCGTATTCGTGGTAGCTTGAAGCTTTAACGGCCGTCAACACTACGGCATTCACCGTACCCTCATGAGACACTTCTGCGTTTGCGTTATTGATCGTCAAAGTTCCGACAATATTTCCGCTTACAGAAGTTGTAATCGCATTTGTACCGACCATTGTTACATTTCCCGTCAACGTCTTCCCATCCGCCACTTGGAAAGGTACAACATTTTTTAATTCGAAATTATAGGTCAAATTTTCCGCAACATATACGCCGACAGCCGTTGCATATGCACATACCTTTTCTGCGGTTTCAGAATTTGCAACAGGGACATACAACTCCCAGTTGCTCTGATCGTAATCTTTGACGCTAAAAGCAACTGCCCCCTTATCGTCCATTAATAAAATCTGATTGGAAGTCTTTTCCCATACATACAGATATCCGTCCGTTGAAGGGTTAAGTTTTGCCATATCAAATCCGCCATATTCGGATAAATCATTCAAAACATCCCCCATATCTTCGGGACGTCCGTCCGCTTCACCCATAGATAGTGCCGTATTCATTTCACGCACGATTTGCGTATCGTTCGATACGTTCGCCTTCTGGATCAGCGACGTGAACGTCGGGATCAGTACCGCCGCCAAAATCGCGATCACCGCAATCACGATCACAAGTTCTACGATCGTGAATGCCCTTCTCAGCTTCTTTGCCATTCTTCCTTCTCCTTTCTTTTCTTCAGCCCAGTCCCCTTTTAATGAGATTATTTTTTGCTTTCGCAAAAAATACAGCCGGCTGTATTTTTTTTCGTGCTTATTCTATCACCTTTATTATGAATTTGCAAGTTTTTGGTATATATTTCATTAATTTCATTTTTATCTCACTTTGCGATTGCGTTCTTTGCGCAACAATTTTGCATTTTTTGCAAAAAAATTTCAAATACCTATTGAAATCGGACAAAATCTATATTATAATAAAAAAGAAGCGGACGCATTGCCGCAGCACGTATCATTAAAAATACGCAGACAGCGGATCAGTTTTAAATCAAATCTTTTGCGCGTCCGAAGATAAGGGAGTACAATTATGAGCATCAAAAGCGCTGACATTCGCAACATTGCGGTGATCGGGCACAGCGGAGAAGGAAAGACCTCCGTCTGCGAAGCGATCCTTTTCAACGGAAAATCGACAGACCGTCTCGGCAAAGTTACGGACGGAAATACGGTTACCGATTACGACGAGCAGGAAATTGCAAGAAAAATGTCTATTTCCCTCTCCCTCGCCTACACAATGTGGGAAGGCGTCAAGATCAATCTTCTGGATGTCCCCGGATTCTATGATTTCGAAGGAGAGGAAAACGAGGCGCTGCGCGCCGCAGGCGGAGCATTGATCGTTACTTCCGCAACCGGATCTGTCAGCGTCGGCGCTGAAAAAGCGATTGAAAAATGTCTGAAAAACAAAATACCGATGGTGCTTTTTATCAACGGCATGGATAAGGAAAACGCCGATTATAAAGGCACGGTTGCCGCTTTGACCGCCAAATACGCAGGAAAAATCGCACCGATCCAGATCCCGCTGATGGACGGGAATAAAATGATCGGTTATATCAATGCCCTCACCGAAAAAGCTTTCCGCTTTTCCGAGGAAGGTCTCAAAGAAATACCCATCCCCGATTCCATGAAACAGACACTTGCCGACATGCAGGCAAGCCTGACCGAAACCGCCGCCGAAAACGACGAAGCTCTGCTCGATAAATACTTCGGCGAAGGCGAACTCACGAAAGAAGAGATCATTCACGGGATCCGCAAAGGTATCTATAACGTCAATACGATCCCCGTCATGGCCGGTTCCGCCCTGCAGAACCGCGGTATCATCAATCTGATGGGCGAGATCGTCAAATATATGCCCAGCGCGGAAGAACGCAAAGAAGTGCTTGCTTCCGCCGTCGATAAAGACGAACTGATCGGAATCACTTGCGAACCGAACGCGCCGTTCGCCGCGCAGGTGTTCAAAACGGTGGTCGACCCTTTTGTCGGAAAACTGAACGTCATGAAAGTTTTCCGCGGATCCCTCAAATCCGGCTCGACCGTCTACAACGCCACCACAGGAAAAACCGAACGTATCAACCAGATCTACCTCTTAAAAGGCAAAAAACAGGAACCGGTCAGCGAACTGGACGCAGGCGATATCGGCGCCGTCAATAAACTCAACGCCACCAATACCGGCGATACGCTTTGCGACGAATCCGCAAAAATTAAATTTGACCCTATTCACTTCCCCCGCCCCGTACTCTGGATGGCGATCTACGCCGAAAAGAAAGGCGAAGAAGATAAAATTTTCCAGGGACTCAATAAACTCGCCGAAGAAGATTATACCTTTACCGTTACCAAAAACAAAGAGACCGGCGAAATGCTGATCGGCGGACAGGGCGAAACCCATCTTGACGTCATCAATAAAAAACTGAAAGCAAAATTCAACGTATCCGCCGTTTTGAAAACGCCGAAGATCGCTTACCGCGAAACGATCCGCAAAAAAGTGGAAGCGGAAGGAAAACATAAAAAACAATCGGGCGGACACGGCCAGTACGGACACTGCAAAGTACGCTTTGAACCCTTCGACGGCGACTTCGAATTTGCGGAAGAAGTGGTGGGCGGATCTGTACCGAAACAGTATATTCCCGCCGTGGAAAAAGGACTCATCGAATGCCTGCCGCACGGCGTTCTTGCGGGGTACCCCGTTACAGGCCTGCGCGCCGTCCTCTACGACGGAAGCTACCATGACGTCGACTCCTCGGAAATGGCATTCAAACTAGCCGCCGCACTTGCATTTAAAGAAGGATTGAAAAACGCTTCTCCTTGTCTGCTCGAACCCATTATGCGACTGAAAATCGCCATTCCCGAAAATTTCCTCGGGGATATCATGGGCGATATGAACAAACGCCGCGGCAGGATCCTCGGCATCGACATGATGGAAGGACTGCAGGTGGTAAATGCCGAAGCGCCGCAGGCAGAGATACAGAAATACGCGACAGACCTGCGCAGTATGACGCAAGGCCGCGGGAAATTTATGGCAGAACTCGCAAGATACGAAGAAGTCCCTGCTCCGGAAGCAGAAAAGATCATCAAGGCGCGCGCCGCAGAGCAACAGGGTTGATGAATAATAAAAAAACAATTGAGAAATTGATATAAAAAACCTGCCCTTTGCGAAAAGGGCAGGTTTTTATATGCCAAAAGCCGACAACAAAAAAACGACATGATAAAAGCCGACATGATAAAAGCCGCAACACTCACGCGTTGCGGCTTTTTTAGTGTTATCACTTAGCCGTTTTACCGGTAATTGCGATTAACTTATCATTTAAATCATAAGCACATAAAGCTACTGTTGCATTAGCATCTAATGAATAAGTTATTATATTACTTGATGCACTAAAATCAAAAACGTACACTAAATTTTCTTGATCAAAATAATATTTAACCCCTTCCAATACATCAGATTCTACCCAAGAAACATTTCCGCCCCATTCGGCATTATTTCCTTGATATTTAGCAACATACGCCTCTTTATCCATAAATTTAACATTCGCATAATATTCCGAAACGGAAACGCTGCCTTCTGTTACGGGCAAATCAAAGTAGAGTGTTACAATTTGCGATCCAGAAGCTCCGTTCTTTTCCCATTGGGCATATGCTGAATACATTAACTTATAATTTACATCATTTCTCTTTGAAGATTCAACCGATAAACTATTACCTTGCGCGTAAAGTTTCATATCGCGATCGACCAAAGACACCACTTGTCCGTTTTCCGTATATCCTTTCAATAAATCATCGGTAGTGGTATAGACTCCATTGTTCACATCATTTCCATAATAAAGTGTTTTTCCTGCAGGAAGATTTTGCCCTAATACCGCCCCACTGATATAATAGGAAATAGTCCCTTCATTGGTACAATTTGAAAGTTCTATTTTATATCCTTCGTAAACGTTTCCTAACTGGAAATTACCAAAAAAGATGCCTATTCTTGCCCCTTTTATGTTTCCATAATTGTTGCAATTATTGAATTTAACAAGCTTTGTAGGACTTACACTATACGCCCCCACATATACGCCAGAGTATAATTCAGGATCATCGGATTCCAAATTATAATAGTTATCACATCCATCAAAAATAAGTTCTCCGCAACGAACATACACAACATAACCGCTGGCATTGCGGAACATGGTCAACGTTTCACCTTTGATTTTTTCGCTACCCATATCCACGTTTTTGAATAGAATGGTATTATCGAAAACATTTTTTCCACTGTCGTCCCACGCCTCACAAATTGCCACGTTCATACCACTGGCATGATAAATCGTTAAATCCTGAAAGGTTACATCTCCTGTCGGATCAGCAAAAAACCAATACGTGCCATATCCCATTAATTTCCCTTTAACTGAAGCATTTTCCGCAATATCAACCGTTATCGAATAACCATTACCGTCAAACACACCGTTGAAATTATTTGTTATATAGTCACTATCACTGCTCCGCTTCAATGTAATATCATTTCCCAATTGAAAATAATAAGGAGTGCTGTACATAAGTCCCGACAAAACCGATATTGCACGTAATTGAGCTTCTGTCTTTATAACAAACGGAGATTCGGCAGTTCCGCCACCCGCAGCAAAAAGTGCAATCAATTCCTCTTCTTCGTCTGTCAAATCAGTAACTTTTGTTGCTTCTATATCCGCAACATTCACTACAACATTTCCAGATTTTTTAACCGCAGGTACATTTGCACCCATTAACACATCAACCTTAACTAATGAATTTCCTGTCGGCACTGCCAGCACCAAAGACGCCTTGGAGCCAACTTCTGCAACAACTCTTCCGTTATTTACGGTAATATTTCCAACCGTTCCATAAAAATGATATGATTCGTCCGCAACAGCAATAATTTCCACATTTGCACTGTCGCCATAATGATAAACAGTAGCCTTTAAGGCGTTTATTTTAAGCTCTGCGCCCTTTGTATTAAATAAAACTGTTCTTTCTTCTTGAGTTTGGAAACTAATATTAATTGTGACATTGTTTCCTACATCGATACCTGATTTCACAGAAAGCTCACTTACGTCTTGAGGGAACTTTTCCCCTAAATAATAACTATAAACGCCGCTTTCTGCTTCATCTTTATCATTCGTAATTTTCCAATAAGAAGTTCCTATTTCTGCCGTTGTGGAAGGGTCACCATAAACTATTTTCCCTTCTTCAACAAGCACAAAGCGATTGGATCCCTGCTCCCAAAGAATATCTCCTTTGCTGGTAGGTGTCAATTTATCAACCGAATATCCTCCCTCTTCCGCCTGTCTCAACGCTTCACTCATCGTTGATGCAGGCTTTCCTTCCAAAATCTGACTCGAGGACAAAATTTGGTTTAAATTTTTCACCATTTGCGTGTCCGCCGACTGGTTCGCTCTGTCGATCAGCGTCGTGAACGTCGGGATCAGCACCGCCGCCAGAATCGCGATCACGGCAATCACGATCACAAGTTCTACGATCGTAAATGCTCTTTTCAGCTTCTTTGCCATATTTCCACTCTCCTTTTTGTTTTACCGCTTTCCCGCCGCTAATCCTGTTCTTTTTTGCGCAAGCAAAAAAGACAGCCGGCTGTCTTACGGTTTTTTCGTGCTTATTTTATCACTTTTCCTATCGAATTGCAATCCAAATCAATCCGTTTTGCTATATTTTTTACAAAATATTTACATGGAAGGCGTCTTATAAAAATAATAATAGGTATCGTCTTCCCCGCACGGGCGCATCCCTGCCGCCTTCAGCGTATAGGAAGATACGGTATTCTGTTTATAGCATTTCGCTTCAATTTTTTCCAGGCTCAGCTTCATGAACCCGTATTCCATCATCGCGATCAACGATTCGCGCGCAAAGCCCCTGCCCTGGTATTCGGGCAGGATACGCATCCCGATCTCCGCTTCCGACTGGTATCCGAAATTGTGCAGTACGACTTCGCCAACCAGCTTCCCTTCAAAATAAATTCCCAGCGGCATTTCGTTTTTTTGCTTGAAATCTTTGCGTACGTCCTGCAAAAACCAGTCGTCCGCAGGATCTTCTTCCGTCGCGTTCTCATGCCAATCGTAGCCCCAGTAACGGTTCAGCTCTTCGTCCCGCGCCAGACGCGCAAAATCCGCCGCGTCTTTATCCTCGATCCCCTTCAGCTCCAGCCGCAGGGTCTTGATCAGTGGATAGTCCGACACTGCGTCAAACGTGCGCCGCACCGCCAGATTGTATTTGTCCACGACCTGCACGGGCAAATACTGCAATTTTGACTTGCGCAGCCCCGCATCCCCCGAATCGTCTTCCCGATTGATGTATTTCGTGCTCTCGGTGCAATATTCTTTCGCAAACAACTGCGCCACCGTCGGATATGCGCCCGCAACGCCGCGCTTCGCCTTTTCGATATGCACGACAAGCATGTCTCCGCAGTACTCACCCACCGAAAACGCTACGATCTCTCCGCCCGCACGCAAAATCCCGCCGAACAGGCCGAGCTCTTCCATTTTCGGAAGAATTTCAAATACGCCGCGCATCTCTTCCGCCGCCAACGTCTCGTCCTTCTCCGTCTGAATTTTTGCGATCTCCTGCAAAAACGCTTCCGTCTCTTCCCTGTCCGCCGCCGTGTACCGCGCAAACGTATAATCCGGATTATTCTTTTTGAACTTGTTCACATGATTGCGCTGACCGCTGTATTTCCCGCCCGGATATTGGATAAAATCCTGCGCGTTATACAGGTAATCGCGCCACTTGCGGATGTCCGATACGTGCACTTCCGACCCGTACCGCAACACCAACCCGCAAAGCCGCTCCCGCGGCACCGCCGTAAAATGCAGACGGATATAATTTTCGCGACAGAATTTCTCGATCTTCTCCGCTACCCGCTCTTCCGCCGCCGCATCCCCGTCTTTCGACAGCGGCCAGTAAAAATATCGGTTGCCTACATACCTGTCGCACAATACCAGACACCCTTCCTCTTCGGCATACAGCGTCGACAAATATTTGTTCCACATGAACAAACTCCCCGCCGAGTAGTTGGATATGTGCGTTCCCTGATTTCGAAAATAAGGCAACAACCTCGCTATATCTTTCCTTTCCAATTTCTGTAATTGCATACATTTACCTTCGCTTGTTTTGTTTGCTCCGCTCTCCCCGTCTTTCTCTTCTGCGGCCCTCTCGGAGACTTTCTCTCCGTTATTATACCATAACCCGCACCGTTTTCAAAACGTTCCGACTGCCGTTTTTCCCCTGTAAATCCACGCAAAAAGCCGCCCTTTTCCAAAAAAGGCGGCCTTTTTTCTCTGTTTTACTTCAACTCTTTGCCTTCCTCGCTTTCCGCTCCCTGCACATCCTCTTGCTCCGTACCCACGTCGGTTACGCAAATTCCCGACGGCAGACCCTCCGACGGAAAATTCTCTTCCGAACCGATCTTTGACGTCGGGATCTCTCCCACGATGTCCTGCACTTTCGTCGTGTCGTCATGCTCGATCTTCCGCCAGGTTACGTGCATGAACAGAGACGCGATCGAAAGCGGCACGTCCACCAGGTCGAACCACGGGAAGAACAAAACATAAAACACGAGTTTCGGCTTCGGACAATGGATCTTTTTCCTCTCGCGCAAAACCACAAAAAAGGCGGTCAGAACACCCTGCAGCCAGTACAGCCCCAGCGCCGTGCCGAGCGATTTCAGCATTGACAGCGTTACGTATTCCTCCACGACTCCCTGCCAGCCGCTCGCCGCCGCAACGCCGATAAACGACGCCAGAAACGTCGCGATCGCAAGAAGCCCCGAACACAACCCGTACGGAAATCCGTAAAAAATCATGTCGTAACACGCCCACTTATTCGTCTTTTTGCGGAATATCCCTGCCACCAGCTTGTATCCGTACGCAAAAAACGCATACAGGCGGCCTTTCGCCCAGCGGATACGCTGTTTCAATACCGTTTTGAAACGCGTGGGCTGTTCATCGTAAAATTCCGCGTCTTCGCAATACCCGATTTTGCCGCCCCGCGATACCACCTCGTATGTAAATTGCGTGTCCTCCGTAAGACACGTCCAGCGCCAGCCTTCCGCCAGCCACTTGCTCTTTACCAGATACCCCGTCCCCGCTATGTGCGTGGACGAATGCACAACCTGCCGCGGCCTGTGATAGGAAAACGAACTCCTGTAAAAATGGATCCCGTACCCCGATGATATCAGATTCGTTGCAAAATTTTTCGTGTTACGGTACCCGCAAATCACGTCGAATTCTTCCGTCGAAAATGCTTTGTTCATTTCCAGCATATAATCGGGATGCAGCAGATTGTCCGCGTCAAAAATGAAAAAACCGTCCGCAAAGTCCGCCCCGTATTCGCGCAGGATTTTCTCAAATCCGTATTGCAGCGCCCATCCCTTGCGCGCATGCTTCGGATCGTGCCGCTCAAATACGATCGCACCCTTCTTTCGACAGATCTCTGCCGTACCGTCGTCGCAATTGTCCGCAATCACAAAGACCGTTATCAGCTCTTTCGGATAATTCTGCGCATGGATGCTGTCCAAAAGATTCCCGATCACCTTTTCTTCGTTGCGCGCCGAAATCACCACCGCAAATTTGTGCCGCTTATCCGTTTCCGCAAACTTCCGCGCTTTCCAGAACAACCCGATCACCATGTACACAAATTTGTACAGCGTCAGTATCGTTATCGCCGTCAGAATATATTTTAATACCGTAAATATCGTATCCAGAACCATGCAGCTTTTTCCTTGCCGTATTTTTTTCCATTATACCGTATTCCCGCTCATTTTACAACAGAAATCAGAAAAATTTTATGCACTGCCGAAAACAGCTTCCTCAATATTGTCCTGCCAAGCCCGATCCCGCCCTTTTTCTTGCCGTCTGTTGCAAAATTTCGACCTTTCCGCCAGAAAGCCTGCCTCTTAAAAGAAAAAAGCCACAAAAAACCCGCGCAAAAACTTTCGATAAAGTCCGTTCTTCATCCGCTTGTGCTGTTTTGGCGCTGTTTTGGCGCTGTTTTGGTGCTTTGGCCTTGTTTTGGCCTTGTTTGCGCCGTCTTTGCAAGAATTTTGCAAAGACGGCGCAAAAGCGAACGGCTAAAAAGGGCGGGTGCAGAAAATTCTGCACCCGCCCTTTTTTTCTTTATCGAAGGAGTGTGAAAGAATGCCGCAAAAAATCAAACATATTCAGAGACTTTTCGGAAAAACCGAACAAGTTCAACTGCGTTTCGCTTGAAAACAAATTTGTTTTCCTTTTTGACCAACTCAGCCCTTATTGGAAGCATACAGGCTTCCCAGTTCCACAAGATCGGATTCCTTGACGGTGTATTCCGAGGAAACCGCGGTTTCGCCGCCGCGCTCGATCCCGAACGAAATGGTATCGCCCGCACGGATAGTCAGAATGACGTCCGAAATATCGAAATTGCGGTCCAAAGTAACCTCGCGCGTTTCGCCGCTCTTGGAGCGGATCTTGAAAGTCTGAAGGATATCGTTCAATTCCAGCCCCATGCTCTTGGCAATGGATCCGGAATTGACCGAATCGACGACGATCTCTTCCCGTATCGTACCATAGCCGCTGGCTTTATCGTAAACGTATTTCGAATTCTGCGAAACCACCTGCACGCCCAGCTTGATCCCGTATCCCGCGTTATCACCGTAACCGAAATAATAATACAGAATGTTATCCGCCGTGCCTTTCGCAATTTCCAGAGGGATCGCATAGTTGATGTTCTGATCGGTCGTGTTTCCCGCATTCGTGATACCGATCAGCTCGCCTTTCAGGTTGAACAATCCGCCGCCCGAACTGCCGCCGTAGATCGCCGTATCGATACGCAGCGACCGATACGAACGCACCGTTTTGTCGATCTGCAGATTGATATATTCGTTATCCACACTGACAATGCCTTCGGTTACGCTGATCCCCTCCCCTTCGGGATTGCCGATCGCGATCGCCGTCTCACCCACATGGTATTCATTCGCAAACGTTGCCGTCGTTACGTTCGGATTTTTCGCCACGATGTCGTCCGTCTTTGCACGCACGATCGCAATATCGTCGGAGATCGATCCGCCTACATATTCGCATTCGATCGCGTAACTGCCGTAATTGTACGAAGCATACCCGTCCGAACCGGTCCCCGCTAAAGCAGGTGCACCTTCGCTTCCGTACAGATAGCACACGATCTTGCGCGCCATATATCCGCCGTTCGCCGCCGACGCGCTCGCATCATACACGACGTGATAATTTGTGATAATATACGTATAATCGTCGTGCATCTGATAGACAACGCCCGAACCCGTATAGACTGCCGTCTGCGTAGTCGTCGTAACGCCGCCGAATATGCCGCCCGCCGAAGAAGTTTTCGTTTCCACAAACTCCGTGTAGATCTTCACCGCCGATTGCAGACACGACCCGATCACCGACGCATTGTCCGTAGGCTCTGCAAGATACTTTTTCAGAAATTCGTCGTACGTCAGATCGTCGTTATAGACCTCTTTATAATATTCATACAGCTGCTGCGCCGTTACATCGCTTCCGTTACTGACCGTGATCGTCGACGATGTCCCGTCCGAGTAGTAGATCGTATAGACATCCCCGTCGGCATTGGAAGAGGTTTTGAGAATATCTCTCACCGACACGGACTCTCCCGAACAGCCCGCAAGCACCAGTGCAAAAACCAGCACCACGGCCGCCAGTACCGTCAAAACAGTTTTCGTAAACCGTTTCATACTTCCATCTCCCTTTTTTTTGATAGCAATATTATAACACTTTTTATGTCAGACGATACTATAGAACAGTGAATTTTTTATGAAAAAATCGTGAATTGCTCCTCCGCCCTTTACCTCAAAAAGATTTACTTTTGCCGTGCCCGGGTGTATACTATAAAAGCAAGCGTTTCGGCACACGGCAAGACGAAAGGTGTAAACACAGAACGGAGGAAACAATGATGACCATCGCAGGGCTGCAAAAAACCACACTTTTGGATTTTCCCGGAAAAGTGGCGTGTACGATTTTTCTGCGCGGATGCAATTTCCGCTGTCCTTTTTGCCAGAACGGCGAAATTCTCGAGAGCGGCGAAGGAGAGATCTCGCGCGAAGAACTGCTGACATTTCTGAAAAAACGCAAAGGGATTTTGGACGGCGTGTGCGTTTCGGGCGGCGAACCGCTCCTGCAAACGGATACTCCCGAGCTCATCGCCGAGATCAAATCGCTCGGCTATGCCGTCAAACTGGACACAAACGGCGCATTCCCCGCGCGTCTGAAAGAGCTCTGCCGCGATCACCTCATCGATTTTGTCGCCATGGACATCAAGAATTCGCCGCAAAATTATGCCAAAACCGCGGGCGTGAAAGTCAATATGGACGCAATTTTCGAAAGCGCCGATTTTCTCCTTTCCGACAGCGTTCGTTACGAATTTCGTACCACGGTCGTCAAAGAATTGCACAAGGGCGAAGATTTTATCCGCATCGGGCAATGGCTGCGCGGCGCAAAACGCTACTTTTTGCAAAACTTCCGCGACAGCGACGCCGTGCTCTGCCGCGGTCTTTCCCCCTGCCCCGACGCACAGCTGCAGGCGTTCAAACAACTTTTAAAACCGTTCATCCCAAACGTTCTCATCCGCGGCGAAGAGTAAGAAACCCCGCACAGATCTTTTGCAAAACAAACCTATCGATTATAAAAGCCGCGGTTTGCAAATGTTTTTTGCATACCGCGGCTTTCCTGCGGCGCATGCCGAAACACCTTTCCTGCGGCGCATGCCGGACGCCTTTATCTCGATACATATCTGAGCTCCTTTTCCGCGGCAAGTGTCGGGACGCCTTTATTGCGGTACATGATATTGAAACGCCGGGCAAGGAAAACAATTTCGTTTTGACTCGAAGTCTTGCGTTCTCATTACAAACATGCACAGGGGGGCACAGCGCCCGATCCCGCTGCCCTGTATCGCATCCGCCGCAGTTTTTCCGCCGCCCGTCGTTGCAAAAAACAATGCCGCAATCGGACAAAAAAAGCGCAAAAACCACATTCCGACAAGAATTTTTGCATTTTATTTGTTTCTTGCATTTTTCAACAAAATACTATATATTGTATATATCATAAAAAAATAAATACAATATCTTGTCTTAACCTATTGACATATGCAGGAAGGAGTGCTATAATAAAACTCGACCCGCAAAAAAAGAGATTGCCGCGGCAAGGGCTGCCGCACTACGATTGCTTTAAACAAAAGGGGTAAGGAGAGAGAAAACTATGTATCAGGTCATCAAGCGCGACGGAACGATCGCAGAATTTGATTTGAAGAAGATTTCGGTAGCGATCACGAAGGCATTTGACGCCGTAAAAAAACAATATCATCCGAGCATTATCGATCTTCTGGCGCTGAAAGTAACGGCAGATTTTGAACCCAAGATCAAGGACGGAAAAATCGCCGTGGAAGACATTCAGGACAGCGTGGAAGAAGTTCTGAGCCAGGCGGGATATGCGGACGTTGCAAAGGCATACATCCTCTACCGCAAACAGCGGGAAAAGATCCGCAACATGAAATCGACCATGCTCGATTACAAAGCACTCGTCAACAGCTACGTAAAGGCGACGGACTGGCGCGTGAAAGAGAACTCGACGGTTACCTATTCGGTGGGCGGCCTGATCCTTTCCAACAGCGGCGCGATCACGGCAAACTACTGGCTTTCGGAGATCTATGACGAAGAAGTGGCGAACGCGCACCGCAATGCGGAAATCCATATCCACGATCTTTCCATGCTGACAGGATACTGTGCAGGCTGGTCGCTCAAACAGCTGATCCAGGAAGGACTGGGCTGCATCCCCGGCAAGATCACGTCGGCGCCCGCAAGCCATCTTGCGACGCTGTGCAACCAGATGGTGAACTTCCTCGGCATCATGCAGAACGAATGGGCCGGCGCACAGGCGTTCTCCTCGTTCGATACTTATCTCGCCCCGTTCGTGAAAAAGGACAACCTCACCTACGAACAGACGAAAAAGTGCATCGAATCCTTTATCTACGGCGTGAACACGCCCAGCCGCTGGGGTACGCAGGCACCGTTCTCGAACATCACGCTTGACTGGACGGTCCCGAACGATCTGGCCGAACTCCCCGCGATCGTGGGCGGAAAACCGCAGAACTTCAAATACAAAGACTGCCAGAAAGAAATGGACATGGTGAACAAAGCGTTCATCGAAGTCATGATCGAAGGCGATGCCAACGGACGCGGATTTCAGTACCCGATCCCGACCTATTCCATCACGAAAAACTTCGACTGGTCGGATACCGAAAACAACCGTCTGCTGTTTGAAATGACATCCAAATACGGTACGCCGTATTTCTCCAACTATATCAATTCGGACATGGAACCGAGCGACATCCGCAGTATGTGCTGCCGTCTGCGCCTCGACCTTCGCGAACTGCGCAAGAAGTCGGGCGGCTATTTCGGAAGCGGCGAAAGCACGGGTTCGGTGGGCGTCGTTACCATCAACATGCCGCGCATCGCGTACCAGAGCAAGGACGAAAAGGACTTCTTTGCGCGCCTTGACCGCCTGATGGATATCTCGGCACGTTCGCTCAAAACAAAGCGCACGGTCATCACGAAACTGCTCGAGGAAGGGCTCTACCCCTACACGAAGCGGTATCTCGGCACCTTTGCAAACCATTTCTCGACGATCGGTTTGGTCGGCATGAACGAAGCGACCCTCAACGCAGCCTGGATCCGCAAAGACCTGACGCATCCCGAAGCGCAGGAGTTCACAAAACGCGTTCTCAACCATATGCGCGAACGCCTTTCCGATTATCAGGAACAGTACGGCGATCTGTACAACCTCGAGGCAACCCCCGCAGAGTCGACCACCTATCGCTTCGCAAAACACGATAAGGAACAGTTCCCCGACATCATCACGGCAAACGAAAACGGTACGCCTTACTATACGAACAGTTCGCACCTGCCTGTCGGATTCACGGACGACATCTTCGACGCCCTCGACATCCAGGACGATCTGCAGACCCTCTACACTTCGGGTACGGTGTTCCACGCATTCCTCGGCGAAAAACTCCCCGACTGGAAAGCGGCGGCTTCACTGGTCAAGAAGATCGCGGACAACTACAAGCTCCCTTACTATACCCTTTCCCCGACCTATTCCATCTGCAAAGATCACGGATACCTCGCGGGAGAACAGTATACCTGCCCGCACTGCGGACAGAAGACCGAAGTCTACAGCCGTATCACGGGCTACTATCGCCCCGTACAGAACTGGAACGACGGCAAAACACAGGAATTCAAGGACAGAAAAGTTTACGATATCAACCATTCCACGCTGAAAGGACACAAACACACAGAGGAAAAGGCGGATGTGTGCTGCGCGGCTCCCGCATTGGACGGACCCGTGCTGTTCACGCGCGACGGATGCCCCAACTGCAAGACCAGCAAGATGATGCTGGATAAAGCGGGGGTGAAATACCGCGTGATCAACGCCGAACAGGATGCGGACACCACCCGCAAATACGGCGTGAAGAAAGCTCCTTCCCTGCTGGTTCCCGACGGCGACGGGTTCAAGACGTACGACAACGCGAGCGAGATCCGCAAATACATCGAGAGCATCGGCTGATATGTACGATATTATCATCATCGGAGCGGGCGCGGCAGGCATGACCTCCGCGCTCTACGCTTTGCGAAACGGAAAAAAAGTTTTGGTTCTGGAAGGCGACAGCCTGGGCGGACAGATCGCCACTTCCCCGCGGCTGGAAAACTTCCCCTCCATCAAGGAGATCAGCGGCGAAGCGTTTGCGGATAACCTGTTCGAACAAATTACTTCGCTCGGCGCCGAAGTGGAGATCGAAAAGGCGGTCCGCATCGAAAAACTCGAAGACAAGACCTTTTCGGTCAAGACCGAATACAACGAATACTTTGCAAAAAGCGTGATCATTGCGGCGGGCGTCAAACACAAGCATCTCAAAACCAGACACGACCGCGAAGATCTCGTCGGCAAGGGCGTCTATTACTGCGCCGTGTGCGACGGCCCCTTCTACAAGGGCAGAGAAGTCGCCGTGATCGGCGACGCCAATTCCGCCCTGCAATACGCTCTGCTCCTTTCGGGATACTGCAAAAAAGTGTATATCTACACACTTTTCGATAAGTTTTTCGGCGACGCCGGCCTCGTAAAGGCTCTGCGCGCCAAAGAAAACATCGAAGTGCGCCCCAATACGAGCGTAGTCGATTTTCTCGGCGAGGACGAACTCACGGGCATCGAATACACGGACAAGGACGGAAACCTCTGCCGACAGGATATCCCCGCTGTGTTCGTGGCGATCGGACAAGTCCCCGACAACGCCGCCTTCGCAAACGTGGCAGATTTGGACAAGAACGGCTATATCATTGCAGACGAGAGCTGCAAAACCAGAACGGAGGGCGTTTTCGTGGCGGGCGACTGCCGCACAAAAGCGGTCCGACAGGTCTCTACCGCCGTTTCGGACGGCGCCATCGCCGCAACCAACGCTTCCCTCTACCTCGAAAGCCTGTAAACAGCATCCTTTGGGAATGATTTTATCCTGCATATATTTATTTACATAAATTATTTACATGATTTATCTTACATGATTTATCTTGCATGAATTTTATCCTGCATATATTTATTTACATAAATTATTTACATGATTTATCTTACATGATTTATCTTGCATGAATTTTATCCT
>CASEWU010000092.1 GCA_949291725.1 uncultured Bacillota bacterium | reverse complement strand
ATCTCCTTTCTCTTGAAAATTTCCCTGCCGCGCCAAAATAAGCACGGCAGGGTTTTGACTACCGCCTACCGCCTTACCTCAACAGCATCTGCAGCATGTTCTTGTCCGATTCCCGCGCAGGTTTTACTTTACACTCATATACCACGCCGTCCTCGTCCACCGTCCGCACCGCATAAGTATTTCCCGTGATCGTCCTGCCCGTGTCGTCCTTGATTTCATAAGGCGTCAGGATGAGTTCCGCTTCCATTTCGTTGCCGTACACCACGTCCAACACGCGGTATCCGCCGACATCGGGCGGAACTATCCCCGCTTCCAGCTCCACTCCGCGTACGGTTCCCCGTACAAAATATTTGCTGTACGTCTTGCCGTCCTTCTCATAGCTGCCTTTCCTTACATAGATCGTCTTCTTCTCGTTTTCCATTGTTCGTTACCTCCTGTTATTTGCCGCGCTTTTGCGAAATTTCTCTCGCTTCCCTCTTGGTCTTGCCTTCCGACAGGGCTTTCTTGTACTTATACAATCCCGCCGAATCGGACTGCGCCTGCAGGTATCCCGAACGGATCCCCGCTTCAAAGTCGGTGAGTTCCTTGCCCTCTTTCGGTCCGTAGGTATGCACTCGCGCCTTCCTGTCCGCCGCATATCCTTTTGCCCGCCTGGACGGCACCGACCAGCGCCTTCTGTTGTACTTGTCTTTCTTACTGTTTGCCAATGATTGTTCCTCCAAATAATGTCTTTTCAAATCGCCGGGATCTCCGGTCATGAAATTGTTTCCCTCCCCTTTTATCTGAACATCTGTTCCATGCGCCGTTCAAATTCGGCTCCTTAATCTGAACCGCCGCGCCCTTCATCGGGAGGACTATATTCTGCATTCGCCGAGACGCAAAACGCCCAACGTAATTGCCTATAACAAATCGGAATTTTCTTCCAGATAGATATACAACTTCTTGTTATATCGCTTGATCGTTTCCACGGAGCATCCCCATTTTTCCGATAAGCTCTCTTGCGTATTGTTCAAAATATACATCCCGATATATACATCGTAAATGCGTATCGGTGCCATACGTATCACCGCACCATATCTCTTTTCTTTTTCAGTAAGCGCATTGCTTCCGAACTTTTCTTCTGCATCCCTCATAATGCGCTCCCGCGAGTGATAATAGCGAATATCCTTCAAATCCCTCATAATTTCTTCGCGCGTCATCATTTACCTCCTTTCCGGACGGCTGAATCTCTTAAGGATTGCCATGAGCTTTTCCTTCTCTTCACTTTTCATCCTCGTTCCGAGCATTTCCAAAAATGCTTTTTCCTCAGCTTTCAGATATTGCTTTCTGAAATAGTATCCTTCTTCCACATATACCCCTCCGTTTATCCCCGTCTTGGTATAGAGCGGATAAGAAAGACTCAATTCCTGTATATCCCGGCGAATCGTGCTTTCATTGACGGAAAACTCGAATGCCAGATTTTCAATTTTCTCATATCGCCGCTCGCAGAGCAGTTCTATGATCGCATTCCGGCGTTCCGTCGTTCGCACCGCTTCCCTCCTTTGCCGTTCGATGGCTATATTCTCTCATACATTCCGTGCAGCTTTTGCACGGAATCAAAAAATT
>CASEWU010000091.1 GCA_949291725.1 uncultured Bacillota bacterium | reverse complement strand
GTCCACTTCTTCAAAAGACCAGAACAGACGCCCGCTCGATTGAGCCATTTCCAAAGCCGACGTTGCAACGCCGCCTGCATTCGCCGCTTTGCCGGGCAAGAATACCACGCCGTTCTGCTGGAACACGTCGGTCCCTGCAAGCGTCGTAGGCATATTTGCGCCTTCGCCGACCAGTTTCACACCGTTCTTTACGAGGATCTTCGCGGATTCTTCGTCCAGCTCGTTCTGTGTTGCGCAAGGAAGAGCTACGTCGCACTTCACCGTCCAGACACCCTTGCATCCTTCATGATATTCCGCACCTTTCACGCGCTGTGCGTATTCCTTGATGCGTCCGCGCTCGACTTCCTTGATCTGCTGCACGACGTCCAGCTGGATTCCGTTTTTATCATACACGTAGCCGTTGGAATCGCTCATCGTTACGACTTTTGCACCCAGCTGCTGCGCTTTTTCACATGCATAAATCGCCACGTTACCCGATCCGCTGATCGCAACCGTCTTTCCTTTGATGGAATCGCCCTTGCTGTTGAGGGCTTCTTCGGTAATGTATACAAGCCCGTAGCCGGTCGCCTCTTTGCGCGCCAGGGATCCGCCATAAGAAAGTCCGCGGCCCGTCAAAACACCGACGTGCTCATTGCGGATGCGTTTGTACTGACCGAAAAGATAACCGATCTCACGGCCGCCGACACCGATATCTCCTGCAGGAACGTCTGTATCCGCCCCGACATGACGATACAATTCCGTCATAAAGCTCTGGCAGAAACGCATGATCTCATTGTCGCTCTTGCCTTTCGGATCGAAGTTGGAGCCGCCTTTGCCCCCGCCGATCGGAAGACCCGTCAGACTGTTTTTGAATATCTGCTCAAACCCAAGGAATTTGATGATCGAAAGATTCACGGACGGGTGAAAACGCAAACCGCCCTTATAAGGACCGATCGCACTGTTGAACTGTACGCGATATCCCTTATTTACCTGCACATTTCCCTTATCGTCTACCCAAGGCACACGGAACATGACGACCCTTTCCGGTTCCACCAATCTTTCCAAAAGCCCCGCCTTTTCGTATTGAGGATTGGCTTCGATTGCCGCCTCCAGGCTGTGCAATACTTCCGTTGCCGCCTGATGGAATTCAGGTTCGTTCGGATTCTGCTCCTTGATCCGGGCCAGAATGCTCTCTACATAAGACATAGTCAAAAAACTCCTTTGTTTTTATTCCGAAACCATTGTACCATCAACAAATGAATATTGCAAACATTTTCACCGCCCGCTATCTATTAGTAAATCTTATACCTTTTATAATTACATCTTAAATCATCTTCCTTCAACGCCTGCCGAAACCGCGCTCGTTTACGTTTAAACCGCGCAAAGAGGAAAGTCCGCAGAACAAATCATCCGAAAACCAGATTTTATCCTCTTGACGTCCGTCTCTGCAGTCCTCCGAAAAAAGTATATTCTTCGACCTGTCTGTACTTTCTTTTATCCTGCCTGTCAAATATCTATCCTCGTTTTTTATACAAAAAGAACGCTCCGCAGGCATCTTTTCTCTGTCCGAACCAGTATAAAAAGGCTTGTCCCCTCTTTCCCGTATTTCCGCAATTTTTACGATCCGCATCAGTTTTTCCCAGCCCTTTTCTTTTGCACCCGTCCTCTGTTCAAAATTACAGCCTTTCCATACGGGCGAAAATACAGGTTTCCCCGCCGGAACATCACAACGGACTACACGATATTCCTTTGTATTACCCATCGGGGTTATCTCCTGCACCTTCTTTCTTTTAAATATAGCAAAGATCCGCAATTTTTTCTCCTCCGATTCGTTATTTTCAAATGTATTATATCGCATAATACTTGACAGATATTGTCATATATATTAAAATAATTGAAAAAATATTCAAGGTAACGGCGATGAAATTTCAAGTGATGGTCAAAATTTTATTCCGACTGCTGAAGGTGAGAAAAGTCAGCGCGGCAATGCTGGCAAAAGAAAACGGAGTATCCGAACGGAGCATATACAGATATGTGGAAGAACTGATCGTCTCCGGCGTCCCTTTGGATATTATACGCGGACGAAACGGCGGAATATTCCTGCCCGATACATACAGACTACCGGAAAATTTCTTTACCAAAGACGAACTGGCGGCGGCCGTAAATGCGCTGAGCGCTCTGTACGAGCAACTGCCGACCGAATCCGTTAAATCGGCGCTGGAAAAACTCGGCATGCAGCAAAAGACGGGAAGCCGCGACCTGAGTGTTTCCGGAAATATCCTTGTCGACAGCGGAACATGGGGGGACGTCTATGATTTTTCGGACAAACTTCAGGTCTTTGAAGACGCCATCGAAAACTGTATGTGTCTGGATGTTCTGTATACGGACAGAAGCGGACAGCAAACCCGCCGCACAATCGAACCGCATCTGCTTGTTTATAAACAAAATATCTGGTATATATACGCGTGGTGCCGAACCCGCAACGATTTCAGACTTTTCCGCGTAGGAAGAATTCGCAGTGCCCGGAATACGGGAGAAACATTTACGAAAAGAAGTTTCGATAAAAACAATCTGCCCCTGAAATTTAATTTCGCCAATACGGAACTCATCCATATTCGCCTTTCCGTCTGCGAAAAAGCCCTGCCCGATTTGGAAGAATGGCTGGGTATGGACAATATCCGCGAGGAAAACGGAAACTTTTTTGCAACCGCCACTCTCCCCGGCGGAGACGTGCTGCTTTCAAAACTGCTCAGCTTCGGAGACAGCATTCAGGTATTGGAACCTTCCGAACTTGCAGCAGACCTTAAATTGCGCGCACAAAAACTGCTGCAGTTGTATTCTTAAGTAAGTTTCTTCCCCTGCACTGCCTTATTTTACATTTTTACG
>CASEWU010000090.1 GCA_949291725.1 uncultured Bacillota bacterium | reverse complement strand
TGTGGAAATACGGGACATAGTTATGCCGATCTCTTTGCATACGGCAGAAAATTGGCGTAATACGCCGCCTCCCCGATATACTGCGCGCATGTTTTGTATTCTTTATTCCCGCTGAAGATGCGTTCGATCCCCGCCAGGGAATAATCGTTCGTTTTCTTATAAAACAGCCGCTTTGCGATGGGATGAAGGTCTATCCGCTCCTGCGCAAATACGACACCGTGTTCAGTCGTGCGGTAATCCAGCAATTTCCCCGTAAACGAAAGATCGTACCCAACTAGAATAGCTCCCTCGGCAAAAGCCGCAAAATCGCGGAACGCCTGCTCTACGGGCGGCACGTTTTCAGGCACTTCGGCGGGAACGAGGCCCGAGGAATCGGGCGCATCCGTAAGGGGCGTTTTACAGACGGCAAACGCATGAAATGTTTCCGCCGGATGCAGATTTTACAGCCGTTCGGCGCAAATTTCAAGGATATGCTCTTTTCCCTCTTCGCCGCTCTGTTGTTTTGCCGCGCAGGTATGCAAAACGACGACCTTGTTCTTTCTCAAACGCCCGTATAAACTTATTATAACTTTTACCTCCCCGGGCCGTGACCGCACGACCCCGCTTTTTCGGTGCGCTTCATCGCACACGTATGATCGTTTTGCCCGATTTTTCCGCATAGCCGAGCGTGCGCGCCGTGCCGCCGTTTCCCTGTCCTTCCACGGCGATCACGAGCGAACTGCGATCGATCATGTACCGATCTCTTTTCCGATACGCGGCGAGGCTGAGTTCTTGCGCGGCGACATACACCTCGTCGCATTGCGCAAGAACAGCATAATACTCTCGCTTCGTCTCCTCCGTCCACCGCTGCGGCTGCGAAGGAAACGGTACGGCCGCTTCCAGCACGATATTCGCTTCGGGGTTTTTTCGGCGCAGCTCCAAGACGATTTTTGCGGCCACCATATCGACGCCGGCCGCCATGCCAGTAATAAAGTGCCGATATCCCCGCGCATACGCCGCCCCGATCTCCTCTTTCAACCGCGCAAAGGCCTCCCGTTCCCGCTCTTTATCATCGCCCCACGGATAGTTTTTCGGCCGTGGACCTGCAAAACAGCAAACCTGCGGCGCTTCGCCCTCCCCCTTTTCCGTCAGTTTGCCGACGCATTTTCCCTTTGCGATGAATATGAGATCGCGCCGCGCCTCCGCGTTTTGCCGTTCGCGATTTCCGCTCGCGATTAAAAGGTTTATCTGCCCGCGCAACGCGTCTGTGATTGGGCATCTCGTCGATTTGCCTTCCGATTCAATATCGATCGATTCGCCGCAAAAATCGAACGCTCTGTAAACGCCGTCCTCCACCTCGACCGTGAGCCAATATTTTTTTGAACGGCTGAAAAGCGAAGGCGGAATGCGTTTGAAATCGCGGACGGTGATATCGCCGATATCGTAAATTTCTTTGCTCTTGAAAAAGCGCGGCTTTCCGTCCGAGCACACCAAAAACCCCACTTCGTCTTTCGTTGCCAGGTCTGACAGATATTTTACTTCGTACGTAAGGTAATCGTCGGCCGTGCGCTGCAGGAGATCCACCTCGCGGCGGTAAAAACGCTCTTCGGCGGCGCGCCATTCGTGCAGGCCGCCATTCGAATCGGGAAAACAGATTTCGCGGTCGAACCGGTTCCCTTTCAGATAATCGGCGATGCTCGTTTTTATCTGCACCACATCGCCGTTCGGACGCTCAGCGATAAACTGATACCGCCAATCGGGCAAACGGCGGGCATAGCGCGTTTCGCCGTCTTTTGAAGCATAAAGAAAGCCCGCCTCTCCCCGCTTTGCGGCGCAATAATCGCACTGAAATTCCGCCTTTGCATCTTTGAAGCGCTGCACCTGCTCCTCTGTCAGACAATAGCGCTTTCTGTCATCTATAATGCAGATATCTTGCTGTAACACGCATTTTTTTACCCCGCCTTTATGCGTTGCAAGACGAAAAACGCCCTCGCCCGCAATGTATCCCGCAAAAGTAAGCGCGCTCTTCTTTTTTGCGATCTGCAATTTTCTGCCCGTTCTCTGCCCTGTAGAATTTGTTTGTTCTGTCATGTTTCTTCCCCATCCCCGAAAATTTCTGCGATGCGCCGCCGTTGGCGCACCGTGATTGCCCTGTCCGATTGTTCAACATAGCCGACTTTCGTATTCAGCCGCAGCCAGCCTTTCAGATGCAGCAGCTGCGACGGCTCGCCCAGCCGATAGTCAATTTCCAATCCTTGTTCATGCAGCCAGGCAGAGACATCCGCATGACCGTTCAGGAAAGCGCTGCAATCGATCAGCGTGCCGAAAGGCGCCATATACATAGCGCCGAAAACAGGTTCGTCCGTCTTATGCTTTTGTTCCAGCTCCCGCAGGGCTGCGTCGCGGCGTTCCCACAACTTCTTATTCGCCGGTATTTCTTCATGAATTTTTGCAATCTGGTTTTGTATGTCCTTCGGTAAATCATTAAATTTGATACACATTCCTTCTCCTTCAAGTGCCGAAAACCTTTGAAAAGCCCTCTTTTCCGATTACTTCACACTCTGTCGCAAATGCATTGAGCGCAATGCTTTCGATGAGATACAGCCGTTCATTATGGATGACAAAATCGGGCGCACCGAGTTCATAAAGTTTTTCCAACCGCAACGCGCGGTTAAAAACATTTTCAATGCACATTTGTTTTTCCGCAGCGACTTTTATTACCTCAGCTTTGAGTATTTCACGCGCGATGCTTCTTCTTTTGATCTTGCCCGATATCTCTTTGCAGATATTTGAAAGCGATTGTTCTTTTGCAATGATGTCTGCAATATCAATTTTTGCAACATCAATGACATACCTTTTCACATAAGAGGCATCTG
>CASEWU010000089.1 GCA_949291725.1 uncultured Bacillota bacterium | reverse complement strand
GCCGGCGCCAGGCAAAGCACCGCGCCCGTACCGCGTTCGAGCGGCGATTTTTCGATGGCGCCGAAGGTGCGCACGATGCGTTTATCGGGATTTGCCGTCTTTTTGATTTCCAGAGGATGCAGTTTCCCGTTTTCCTCCAAAATGACATCGATTTCCTTTGCGTCGCGGTCGCGGTAAAAATACAGATAGGGAGAAACACCTGCATTCTGATAGCTTTTCATAAGTTCGGAAACGGTGAAATTTTCCAACAACGCCCCGCTCATCGCACCGCTTTCCGCGACCTCCGCCGACGACCAGCGCGTGAGATAACAAACCAATCCCGTATCGTAAAAATATAATTTCGGCGTGCGGATGGTGCGCTTCAATACGTTGTTGGAATAGGGATGCAACAGAAAGACAATCCCCAGAGTTTCGAGGATATCCAGCCACGATTTTGCCGTCTGAATGTCGATATCCGCATCCTCGGCAAGCGACGTATAATTGACGAGCTGCGAACAGCGGGCTGCCGCCGCGGTCACGAAACGATTGAATTTCAGCGCGTCGATCGCGCCGGAAAGTTCGCGCACGTCCCGTTCGATATAGGTCGAAATATAGGACGAATAAAAAATGTCCCGTTCGGAGCGCAGCCCGTTCAGAAGTCCGGGCATACTCCCCTCCCAGATACGCTCATACATCTGCGAAACGCTTACGGGAGCAATCCTCCGGCTCTCCGCGAGCAACGCGTCAAAATCGACGGAAAATGCCTTCGGCTGCGCCCCCGTAATCTCCCGCTGCGACAAAGGAGAAAGATGCAGCAGAGCCACTCTCCCCGCCAGCGATTCCCGCACGCCGCGCATGAGGCGATAAATCTGCGACCCCGTCAGCCAGAACGCGCCCGGCTCATGATATTCGTCTACATGAATTTTGATATAAGTGAAAAGTTCCGGCGCATACTGCACCTCATCGATAATGACGGGAGGCCGATGAAGCTGTAAAAACAGCTGCGGATCGTTTTTTGCCATGTCCCGCATATTGAGGTCGTCCAACGAAACATACCCCCGCCCGATCCCCTCACGCGCGGCAAGCTCCCTGAGCATCGTCGTTTTGCCCGCCTGCCTCGGCCCCGTGATGAGCAAAGCCGAAAAGGACTTGCTCAAACGCAGCACCTTTTGCTCCATATGCCTGACAATATACGCCATAATACACCTCTTTCGGCTGATTTTTGTTCTACTGCAATTATAGCCGAATCAAGGCGATTTGTCAACTTATTTTCGGCTGTTTTTGATTGTATGTAAAAATCTGCCGAAAAATATGGCAGGCGGAGCAAAGATATACAAGTATTCAAAACGCTTTTGCGTTCTCTCAGAAGGGAAAACGCGGGTGTAAATTTTACACCCGAATTTACACCCGAAGTTTCTTCTGTTTTGAATATTCTGAATTTTTTGAAAGAACAATATGCACAAACTGCATGTTTTACAGGAAATCAGAGCTTGAAAGATATAAATTATTCAAAATCCACAAACATTTTATACTTTTATTTATCTCCGACGCCTTCGGTCCGGGTTCGAGCCCCGGCGGACACACCAGCAAAAGTACCGAATTTTCATGAAATTCGGTACTTTTTTGCGTTGTATGAAAAATAAACTCGTTGTAGTGATACTTTGCAACAATTATCCTTTGTTCATCAATTTTTTCGGGTGTAAAGTTTCAATTTGCAAAAAAGATTTTGACGACGTTTGAACTGTATTCGCCCCTATCCCATATCCTAAACATCCTTCTGATTCATTTACATAAAAGTAATGTATTATAACCAGACATTTCCGATTTTGCGCTCGGACAGATTTACGCATATCTCGAATGTCTGGAAATTTTGCAAGGCTGTCCCGAATTCAGAAAAACGACTTGTTTGTCCAATTTGCATTATAGGTCTGCCCTGTATAATATACGACTCTTCGCCCAATTTTACATTTGTATATGTGGCATCATCATATCTCGCGTTAGGAGTAATTTC
>CASEWU010000088.1 GCA_949291725.1 uncultured Bacillota bacterium | reverse complement strand
TGCTCTGTTTTCTGCCATAGCCGTTCTCCTTGTACACTTTTATTGTAACATAGAAAACATGACAGATATAGTCATATTTACAAAACTTTTTTGGAAAAATTGAGCGCATAGTTAAGGCGATGCCTAAGAAGGAGCAAATACCGCAAGGTGGGACGAATTTGTACCAAAAACTGATGCCTAAGACCAGCAGGATAAGGAAGGTGGGATAATTCCCACCGCCGAGGGTGCTCGCTTCTGTCCTTACAAGTAGCAAGCAGCGTGGCGGCAAAACGCCGCCACGCTGCTTGCTACTCCGTCCATTGCTCGCCCTAAAACCGCGGGAAACCCGCGGTTGATATATTTAGATTATTAGTCATGATTACGGTTTTTGGATTTAATTCCCAAAAGTATTGATTTTTCAAAGGTTTTTGGATATAATATAAGTAACAGAATTCGGGAGGGCGTTTATGCTGATCGAAAGGAAAGAATATTTGGATAAACTGCTTGCATGGAAGGATAAACAGCTCATCAAGGTGATTACGGGCGTACGGCGCTGCGGCAAATCGACCCTCATGGAGATGTTTCAGTCGCATCTGAAAAGGAAAGGCGTCGAGGAAAAACGCATTCTTTCCGTCAATTTTGAAGACTATGACTTTTATGATCTGCGTGATCCGGCAAAGCTGTATGCCTACATCAAGGAACGGCTCGACCCGAACGCGATGAATTATATCTTTTTGGACGAGGTGCAGCACGTTGCCGATTTTCCGCGCGTCGTCGACAGTTTGTATATCAAAAAGAATATCGATTTGTACCTGACGGGTTCCAACGCCTATATGCTTTCGGGGGAGATTGCGACCCTTCTTTCGGGCAGGTATGTGGAAATATCCATGCTGCCGCTCTCCTTTCGGGAATATGTGGAAAGCACGGGCAACACTGTCGAACTTGGCAGAAAGTATGCGGATTATCTGCAGAACAGTTCTTTCCCGTATACGCTGGAATTGCGCGAAAATGCGAGAGAAATCAAAACATACCTCGACGCAATCTACAATACCGTGGTCGTCAAGGACATCGCCGCGCGCAAAAAAATATCCGATACGCTGATGTTGGAGAGTGTGACGCGCTTTCTGCTTGATAATATCGGTAACCCGCTTTCGAGCAAAAAAATCGCGGACACGCTGACCTCCGCAGGCAGAAAAATTGACGTCAAGACGGTGGAAAAGATGATTGAAGGTTTGACGGAGAGCTTTATTCTGTACCGAGCGGGGCGCTATAACGTAAAGGGGAAACAGTATCTGAAAACGATGGAAAAGTACTACGCCGTGGATATAGGGCTGCGCTATGCGCTGCTCGGCTCGCGAAATGCCGACGTGGGGCATATCCTTGAAAACGTCGTGTATCTGGAACTTCTGCGCCGCGGATATGCGGTATACGTCGGCAAGGTGGACGAACAAGAAGTGGATTTCGTCGCCATGGACGATACGGGGAGCAGATATTATCAGGTGGCAGCGACGGTGCGCGAGCAATCTACATTGCAGAGGGAGCTTTTGCCTTTGCAAAAGATACGCGACCATTACCCGAAAATCCTTTTAACGCTGGACGAAGATCCTGCCGCCGATTACGACGGCATCCGCCGCATCAACGCCTTGGATTGGCTGATGGAGAAATGAGCGATTTATACGTAAGGCGGCGATTGCATGGAAAAGCCTTTGGGTAAACTGAGCGTTCTTTTACCGTTTTGTATATTCACCGAAAGATAGCTGTTTCCGATCGGGAATCGTGCTTCGGCATTCACGGCCTGAAAATTTTTGGAAATAAAAACAATTTTGTTTTTTAAGTCGAATCCGAAATAGCCGAACTCGATACGCGCTAATATCACATTGATGTATGAAGCAAAACCGTGGCAACAGCTCGCTTGCGGTCCGTTGTTTTCCCATAATGTCATTGTACGATCTGCCATTTTGAGAAAATAGGGGATAAATTCTTTCAGCATCTTATCATAAGAACCGATTTCCGCAAGCCATTTCAGTCGTAAAAAATTTCCGATAAAAGCATTTGAACGGGGAATTTTGGAATACTTTACATTTTCGCATAAGGGGCCAAAATTTTCCTCCATGGTTTTATACAGCAATGGATAATCGTTTTGTGTTGCTGTATGGGTAAAAAAAGCATAATATTGACAGGTTTCCGTGACGTTTTTACTGCAAATCAAACGGTGCCCGTCCCTGATGAGGTTATCTACAAAGAATTGACCGTTATAGGCAAGAGTTTGTAACGCGGTTCTGATTTTATTGGCTCGTTCCTGCCATTCTGCAACTTTATATAGTTTTGCAGCGGTATGCAGGGCGTAACCGTAAAGCATATTTGTGGGCACGTTTACATCTTTTATAAATTTTTGACAGTCGCTCCATTCAATAAATACCCACCCGGGTAAATTTTCTAAAAGCCCATACTCGTTTTCGAAGCGCGAAAAGTATGCAATAAGAGCGGATACCTTTTCTTTGAAACGGTCTACAAGTTGCTCGTCTCCGGTTCTTTTTTGATAGGTTTCCAGTTCAAGGATCAAAAACATTGCCCAGTTTGGAATGAATTGGCCGTCGTAATGATCCGCCGGATAACACATGGGCAACATGTTTTCTGGCAGAGAAGGAAGAGCTGGTGCCGCCAAATAAGCAAACAGAAAATTTTTTTCCACTTTGTTTTGCCCGGTGAGCAATGATTCTGCTTGACCGGAAAAATAGCTGTCGCACAGCCAGCCGGCTCGTTCTCGAGAAGGGCAATCGGTCAGGATATCTATTGCGTTTTGTGCAAAAGTTCTTTTTCCTGCTAAAAAAATTTTATTGATCGCGTCATCGTCGGTATGAAAACAGATTTTATTCGTATCAGGTGT
>CASEWU010000087.1 GCA_949291725.1 uncultured Bacillota bacterium | reverse complement strand
CGCAGCTTTTCGCAGCTTGTCACGTCCTTCTTCGGCGCCATGTACCAAGGCATCCTCCGTATGCTCTTTGTAGCTTGATCTTTCTCGTCTACTTATCCTTCATACTATGAAAATCCTAAAATTTCAACTCGGCTAATTGTTTCGCTTTGAGACCTTTCGGCTCTTTGCTTTGTACGTTTTTCGTATTAACCAATTAGCTTCACTTTTTACTTTAGTCTTTTGCCTTTCGTACTATTTCTAATTTTTGCTATGCAGTTGTCAATCTTCTTTCCTCTTCATCAGAAGAGCACTGCCTCAATCGACAGCTTAAACATAATACCATCTTTTCAATTATATGTCAAGCGAAAAATCAAAGTTTTTTTGAAAGATTTTAAAAAAATTCCGCGAAACACAATTTTTTGTGTTTCGCGGTTCCGACGCGCTTAGCGCGCCATCCTTTTATGCTTTCTTATTATATAATATATATTCAAAAACAGAAATTATCCGAATAAGATAAATTATTTTATAAAAGCTTCAAAAGCCGACCGCATTTTCTCGAACGCTTTAGCTGCCGACGTTTCATCCTTTGCGCGCACGGAATAATAGATCTTCAGTTTCGGTTCTGTTCCGCTCGGGCGAACGCAAATAAAGCTGCCGTTTTCCAACTCATAGTACACCGCATTCGTTTTGGGAATATTGAGCGTTTCTTCTGTCCCGTCCGCAAGGCGGCGTACCGACGCCGAATAATCGCGGACCGCAACGACATTATAAATATCAAACTTCTCTACTTTTTTGGTCTTGAGCGAATCCACAAGTGCATTCATCTCTTTCATGGCGTTCAAGCCGTCGAACTTAATGCTGACGTTCTTATCCAGCACATAACCGTAATGCGCATAGATATCCATCAAGCGTGCATATACCGACTGCTTTTTATAGGTATAGTAGCAAACCATCTCCGCACACAGCAGACTCGCCACCACCGCATCCTTGTCGCGGCTGCCTTCCGTGCCGCGCAGATATCCGCAGCTCTCTTCAAATCCGAACAGGAAAGTATGCGATTTATCCGCCTCGTACTCTTTGATCTTTTCACCGATGAATTTAAATCCGACCGGAACATCCACAATTTCTACACCGAATCCGTCGCAGATCGCCTTTGCCATACCCGTCGTAACAAAACTCTTTACAACGACACCGTTTGCGGGAAGTTTATTTTCTTCTTTCAGCCGTGTGAGAATGTAGTCAAGCAACAGGATGCCGACCTGATTGCCGGAAAGAGCGACAAATTCGCCCTTATCATCCTTGATAGCGACACCCAATCTGTCGGAATCGGGATCGGTTCCGAACACGACGTCCGCATCTATCTTTTGCGCCAGACGGATCCCCATCGACAGTGTCTCTTTAAACTCGGGATTCGGAACTTCGACCGTAGAAAATTCCGTATCTTTTCTGACCTGTTCCGGCACGACCGTAACATTGATCTTCATCTTTTTGAGAATGGTCGTTACGGGAATATAGCCGCTTCCGTGAACAGGGGTATATACCAACTTCAGATTTTTACCCACTTTTTTGACCGCTTCAGGCGAAAGCGTCAGTTTGGTCAGCTTTTTATAATAGCTTTTATCCACACCGGAGGGAACCTTTTTGATCAGTTTATTTACTGCGCCTTTTACCGAAAAATAATCCGTGATTTTTTCGATGTAGCTCACCACAACTTCAGTAGCTTCGGGGGACATTTGGGCACCGTCTTCGCCGTAAACCTTATACCCGTTGTATTCTTTCGGATTATGGCTTGCCGTGATCATGATGCCCGCGACCGTCCCGAGTTTGCGGACCGCATAAGAAAGCATGGGCACCGGATGGACATCGTCGAAAAGATAAGCAACGATCCCGTTTGCCGCCAAAACTTCCGCCGCGGCACGGGCAAATTCGTCCGACTTGCGGCGCGTATCATAAGAAATGACGACGCCGCGCTTCATCGCAGAAGCGCCAAGCGATTTCACGTATTCCGCAAGTCCCTGCGTTGCACGCCGGACCGTATATACATTCATCATGTTTGTGCCGTAACCGATAATGCCGCGCATACCTGCCGTTCCGAACTCCAGTTCCGCGCCGAAACGATACTCGATCGCCTTTTCATCCCCCGACACAGACGCAAGTTCCGCTTTCCCTTCCGCATTCAAAGCAGGATTGGAAATCCACGACTGATAAACCGACTTATAATCCATAATTGAAAACCTCCGACCTATACAAAACTTTATGAAATATTCTCAGACTCCGTCATACCACCGCATCTGCGATGTCAGACTTCAAAATCGTCGTAAAAATTCTCGTTCGTCTTTTCTTTGGGAAGAATAATTTTATCCTCGCCAAGGAAATATTTGCGTTTCCCGTAGGTGTAATAACTTACAAACTGAATACAGATCATCATCAGATACGACATCGGAACGGTAATGAGAAGCCCTGCCCCGAACGTACACACCGCAAACAGAACATTCATGCACAAAATCAGCAGACAAGTTACCAGATACGTGGAAAAAAGCCGGCCGAACCGCTCTTTCGTAAAAGTAAAACTCTTTCGGAACGCATCCCGAAAGCGCATTTTGTCGGCAACAAACGCCGGCACCGCATCATTGAAGAGGGTAAGCTTGACCGCCTGCGCCGCCAGCAACAGCGCGACCGAAACCATAAGCGCCGCCAACGCCGCTATAAGTCCTGAAGAAATGATCCCCAACAGAATCAAAAACACAACGCCGCACAGAAAAAGCGTGAATATATCATACACAAAGGTCAAAGGCACATAAACGATATGCCAAAGCGCCGCCCTGCCCATATTGCTGATAAACGCAGAACAAAACGAAGTCTTTGCATAACTGGACATTTTATTGTCGATCAGGCACCCGAACGCAAAATTCCCCATTCCGCCGAGAAATTTGCCGACCAATGCGATCAAAACAATGATCACACAAAAATAAACAAGATTCGGCGTCTTTTCACCGATATACACGGCAAAATCCGCCATCGCCTGTTTCAGCTGTTCGCCGAATCCCTGCAAAAACTCCGTATCTCCCGTCGCGATCGCACGGAAAAACTCTCCGATCAGCGTCAAAAGATCCTTGAAAGGCTGTCCAGTCAGCAGCATATTCACCGTCGGATATACAAGCGCCGCCATCAGCGCCAGCGTGATCAGCGCAACCACTACTTTAAACAGAAGATATTTATAATTCAGAATAAAATTGTCGACCAACAAATGAAACGCATTTTTAAACAGCATCTTCCGCCCTCCTCAATATTTTTTCCGAAGATCTGCGCGTTCTTCACCCGTCAGCCGGAAATATGCCACATACATGAGCGCACAATAGAACAACAACAGCAAGATAAACAAGAGCTCCATAATGATGAATACGGGAATACGGATGTTCTGCGGCCCGAACACTCCTGCAACAAGCAACTCCACGACCGCCGCCACCGCCGCCGGAAGAAACACCGCCAGAAACAATCCGCGCTTCTTTTCCGAATACAGCTGGTTGGAATAACTCAGAGCATCCATGAAATTATACCCCGTCATCAAAAGACAAGGCAACCACAGCAGCAGCAAGGATGCTATATAACAAAAAACGGCAAGCAGAGCAAAATACGTTATGCTTACCACCACCGCAACCGCAGCCCCGCTTAAAAGACAAAATTCTCCGAACAGGATCCCCGATGTGATCAGGGCCCACAATTCGTAAATCACAAAAAAGACGATCGCAACGATCAACGTCGACAAAAAATTGGTGTTGAATCTACCCGCCAGCCCCTTGAAAGAACGGTAACCGATACGCATATGCTTTTCGATAAATCCCAAAAGCATCGGAAGGCATATTACCATCGCCGCAAAACATACCAGGGAATACGGCCAGCCATGCCCGTTGACGAAGGAAATAAAATGAAAAATATACTGAAATTGAAGATTCCCGCCTTTAAACACCGCATCGGCCAGCATGTGGATGTTTTCGGTATCCAGCGACATGGCAAAAAAATAAGACGGTATCAACGCAAAAATAAATATAAACAGAAAATTTTTAAAAACGTATTGAAATGTACTTCCGATAAATTTCACGATTGTATCCATGCATATGCCGAAATTATTGGTTGCGGCATCATGCGGAACCTCAAAGGTTCCCTTATTAATTATATAATAAAAACGCAATGTTGTAAAGCCTTTATTTTTATTTTATGCCATTTTTTTGCTCTCCATGCACGCACCGCGCGTACTTATCACACATTTTCATGCACAATATACTTGAACCGTCTTAAGCAAACAGATTTCGCGCACTTTCTGCACTACGTAAGATCAAATTACCGACAAATCCGACACAGAAAAGCGGCATCCGTATGATCACGGATGCCGCCGGCTTTTGTTTGCCTCAATTTTGCATTAACAGCAGCAGCTGCAAAAGATAGTCATAATATGTCCCGAGATAATCTTTGGCGATCTCGTCCTTCTGAAAATCAAGCAAAGCTTGTGCCATGTCGTCGTACGCCATGTAATAATTTTTTACGGCGACATACCGATCCCTTGACGGCAGGCTGTAATCCACTTCATAAGGCGCATCGTCCGGGTTGATTCCTTCGCCGGGCTGCCCTTCCGGATAATTTTCCGCATACAGCGCTTCCAGACTTTCATCCAATTCCGACTGGATCTTCAGGACAAGCTTGTCATACGTATCTTTCAATTCCGCCAGTGCCGCATCCAGGACGGTAGAGCGCAGCGTTCGGTTTTCTGCCGCACGGTACTTCTCTTTCCTGCAATTTTTTTCATATTCCAGCTTCGCGTTTTCACTGTCGTCGTTCGCTTCGCTGATCAGTTTGTTGACTGCCTGATTGAATTCTTCTTCCGTCATGACACATTCTCCCCTTTCAGAAACAGCGCCGAAAGCGCACTCACCTGACAATCCTCCGCAAGAATACGGAACGTAAAATGCGTTCCCGGCAAATTCAGCGCACGGCAGACTTTGCCGCCGTCCGGCACGCATACACTGCGATTCCCTTCATCACTATGCACACATAACACCAGCGCTCCTCTCGCCCGCACATCCAATTCACGCAGCAGCGCCCTTCCGCCGCAAGGCGTTACGGGCGCACTCTGCCATACGCGGTGCAAAACTTTTCCCGCAAATGCGCCGCCGCGCGTGATTTCGTAACCTTTGCCATCTAGCACAAAAAGGATTTTGCCTGAACAATCGGAAAGCCCCGTGCAGTTCTCCGCTACCAGATATCCGCCGCCCGTGTTTTCGTCAAAAACTCCCAACGCGCGCATATTTCCCGATGTTTCCGCCGTCAGAAAATATTTTCCGTCCGACGCCGCACCGCGCACCTCTGTCTGCTCCGACAAAAAATGTTCGGTAAAATCCGCTATTTTCCCGTCTCCGTAAGAATGAAGCCCGTCCTTCGCCAGAAAAAACAATGTGCGTTCCGTCGCAGCGGCGCTCTGCCCGTAAATTTTCGCGCAAGAAAATACGTCTTCCACACGAAACTCTTTTTCATCGCCGTACGCCTCCAGCTTCTGTACACCGTATTCCCGTACAATATAAATATCGTTCTGAAAAAATACCAACTTTTCGATCTTGCCCTTTCTGTCCGAAAGTTCTATCGTACCGCCCAATCCTATGCCGGACTCAAAGTTGAAAACATTTCCCGCTTCGCTGAAATACAGCGTCAGCCCGTCGTTACAGTACCAAAGCCGGCCATAGGCAAATACCGCGGCGGAAAACACAATTTCTTTTTGCGCCGTTCCGTTCTTATCCAAAACAGCGCTTACGGCACCGTCCGACAGCAATACTTTTTCTCCTCCGTCGTAAAAACGGACAGAAACGGGCATCCTTGAAAAAACAATGCCGCTCTCTTGCAACCCGCTGGCCGTCTGCGAATATATCTTGCCGCTTTCGCAATAAAGAGCATATGCGCCGTCCGCTTCAAATACGGCACGCAAAGTTTCACCCTCCGGCAGAGCCGACAGTTCCAGCGCATTTGCGCCGATCCCGCTGCGCAGTTTTCCTCCGGAACTATCCATAGAATAAGCAATTCCACCGTCTTCCCCCTTCGAAACATCCAGCGGAATACTCTTCCTTACCGTCGTACCCGACAGTTCCAGCGGCGTTTTCCGATAAAATCTCATATCCAGCTCCTCATTTTCATTCGTCCGCTGCGATCCCGACAGGCACAGGCAAGCGCGTCCCTGTACTTTTTATCCAAGAGCGACGCCGCGTCAAACATGCCGTTCATCAGCGAAAATTCGCACGCCGTTGCCAGCGCAACCAACCGCGCATCCCCCTTCCGATCCAGTTCTGCCTCATCTTCGCGCGCCTTGACCGAAGGACGGTAAGTATATGTTACGTCCGCCTCCCCGGCCTGCACGCAAACACCGTCCTCAGCTATGCGAAACGGCAATTTGTTTCCTCCCGGTTTTCGAACGCTCTCAATTTCCAAAGGCGGTTTCTCAAATGCGGAATACAAAATTTTGCCGTTTGAAACAAGCGTTTCCGTCTTCCGCAAAGGCAGATAATCCAATGCGATCTCATTCTCCGTCAGATTGTAACAGCGCAGAAGACTTTCCGTATCCTGCTCGGCCTCTTCGAGATTTTCCGCACTCTTACCCGTCAGATATTCCGAAAGATCTTTTCTTCCGCACAGCTCCGCCGCCATTGCCATGATCAAATTTACTTTCATTTTCCCTCCTTAGCTACCGAAATCTGTCTTCATTTCCGAGTCTGCATCGCCGCTCTTGCCGTTCGGTTTTGCAACAATTTACGCATAACGGCCTTGCATTTTATTTACGAACCGCAGAAATGTAAGACGCGGCGCGGAAAATCTTCCGCGCCGCGTCCGATTGCGTCTCGCGCAGAAAGCGCACAGATTATTCTTCCGTAATTCCCGAGAGCATCGCCTGTCCGCAAGGACGCGTGCAAATCAGGTCGGCATATTTGACGAGTGTCGCCGTATAGAGCGGTTTCCCCGGCACCTGTTTGAGGACTTTACCGTCATCCCCTTCCAACCATTTCCAGTCGCACAGCTGGTGCAGACAGAAATCGTCTGTATTGAGCAAATACATCGTGCCGTCCGGGCAGAAGCGATCGGCCACCACGGGGATCCCGTTGTATGTGATCGCCTTATAACCGCCCGCAAGCACTTCCGGATCCGTCAGAGAACGGGAAGCGGACAACGCTTTCTGCAAAGCGCGTTTGACGCCCCAGCTGCACACAATGAAATTGACGCGGCTGTTTACGGTCTCTT
>CASEWU010000086.1 GCA_949291725.1 uncultured Bacillota bacterium | reverse complement strand
AATCCTCTACCGGCAACACGTAATTGTGAACCGTATCCAGCGGATATTTGCGGACCATCTTGCTGATCTTGAAAATATTGCGGAACGAACCGCCGACACCGATCATCTGCACATCCGGATCGATCTCCTTCAGCCAGTCGATCGCCGTTAACTGCTCGGTGAAAAACTCTTCCACTTTTTCTGCCTGCTCCGCCGGCGACAAACCATCATCCTTGAAAAGATCGGTCAGCGTTACCGCTCCGAACGGCAACGTAACAAAATTGAGCATATTCCTGCGGTTGTAATACACAATCTTCGTGCTGCCGCCGCCGATCTCTAAGATCAGCCCCTTGGGAATATCCATCGAATTGATCACGCCGCGGTATACAAGCGTCGCTTCTTCCTCTTCGCTCAGCACCTTTACCTTGATGCCGCACGTAGCCTGTATTTCATCCAAAAAACTGCGCTGGTTTTTCGCACGGCGCACTGCCGCCGTAGCCACCGCAATAATTCTGTCTACTTTGCTCGCGTCCGAGAGCTTTTTGAACATCTTCAACGTCTTGATCGTCTCTGCCACACGCTGCGGTTTTAAAAATCCGTCGCGTTCCATATCCTGCCCTAAACGTACGCTCTCCTTCAGCTCGTCCACTACCATGTAATGGCCTTCGCCGAACAACTCGACAATAACCAGCCTTGCAGAATTTGATCCTAAATCAATGATACCTATTTTTTCCAATGTGCCACCTCTGATGTCAAGAATACTACAGCTGAACCTGCGCTACCCTTTGCGCATAACTGTGAAATCTAAAATGAACCGAATATATTATAACATTCAACCGCCGTTTTGTATAGTCCCTTTTTGCGTTTTTGTGCATTTTTTTTGAAAATTTTATTCATATTTTTCATTTTGAACTCTTATAACAGCTTTTTTGTAAATTATTAACTTTTTTTCCAATATTATACACAAATACATACTGTTAACAGAAAAAAAGAAGGTGTGCAATTTGCACAACCCTCTTCCTTATATACAAGAACAGATCGGCTGTTTACTCTTTTGACAGCAAAATTTCTGTCAGCTGCGCAAAACCCCCGACAACCCGGATCGCGCCCGCCTGCTCATATTCGCCCTTTTCCGCAAAGCCGGAATCGAACGCAATACAAGGTATGCCGCAGGACTTCGCCCCCAAGATATCGTATTTTCTGTCGCCGACCATCACGGAATCTGCTTTGTCCGCACCCAGCTGCGATAACGCGCGTGCCACGATCTCCGCTTTCCCGGAATGCGCATCCGATTCCGCCCCGCAGACCGCATCAAAATACTGTCTGAAATCGTAAAGATCGAGAATCTGTTCCGCGAAATAATACGGTTTCGACGTTGCGACTGCCGTTCTCACGCCCGCCTTTCTGATGCTTTCCAGGCATTCCTTTGCTCCCTTCATCGGAGAACACTCGTAAACGCCCTCCGCTCGGTACATCGTCCTGTACTCGCTTTTTACCCGTTCCGCTTCCGCATCGTCCATGCCGCAATACTCTTTCAGGGCGTCTATGACAGGAGGACCGATAAAACGGTGCAGCCACTTTTCACTGTGCCAGTCGTAACCGTTTCTTTCCAAAACCGTACGCATGCACCGCAAAATTCCCGGACTCGTATCAAACAGCGTCCCGTCAAAATCAAACAGAACGAATCTTTTGTACATAAACTCTTTCCCTCAATGCTCTTTGATGCACTTGCGCGGGCATTTCTCCACGCATTTAAGGCAGCCGATACACTTCAAATAATCGATTTCAGGCAATCCGTCTTTCATCGTGATCGCGCCCTCCGGACATGTCTTTGCGCAAATCCCGCATCCGATGCAACCGTGTTTGCAAAGCTCCATCACGTCCTTGCCTTTCCCGTGATTGGAGCAGGCAATATACACCTTAGCGCTTTTGGGAATGCGTGAAATAATGTTTTTCGGACAATCACGGATACACGCGCCGCAGCTCGTGCATTTTTCTTTGTCCACGATCGAATACCCTTCGTCGCCCACCGAAATCGCTCCGTACGGACATACGTTCACGCACGTCTTTTTGCCGATACAGCCCACCGGGCACGCTTTCACGCCGCCTGCGATCAGTTCACAGGATGCGCAGTCGCCGTACCCCTGGTAATCGTATTTGTTGTAACAAGCGTCGCCGCCGTTGCAATGCACGACCGCCACCGTCTCTTCCCCGATGTCGCCGCCGCCCAAAATCTCCGCAATCTGTTTCTTGTTCGCAGCAGGAGTCGCCCGGCAGTCGGAAAGCTTCGCTTCCCCTTTCACGAGCGCCTGCGCAAATTGCGCACACCCCGCCTTGCCGCATCCGCCGCAATTGGATTTTGCAAGCAGATTCTCTATTTTTTCCGCCCGCTCATCCTTCCGCACCGCAAACACGTTCGAACAAATGACCAAAATGATCCCGAATACCACCGCGATCGCCAACATGATCCCGCCTGCAAGTAAGACTTGTACAAAATTTCCCATCTTCAAGCCTCCTTACGCCAGGATCCCGGAAAATCCGGCAAACGCCATCGCCATGAGCGCCGCCGTTACAAGCGTGATCGGGAATCCTTTGAAACATGCCGGTATATCCGCTTTGTCCGTCTTCAGGCGCACCCCTGCCAAAAGGCAGATCGCCAGCAGAAATCCTACGCCCGTCGCCACCGACACGCAGAATGAATAGACAAAATTATAGCTGTTAAATACGATTGCGCTGTTTGCCGTTCCCAAAATCGCACAGTTGGTCGTGATCAACGGCAGATAGACGCCCAGCGCACTGTAAAGCGTCGGAGAAAATCTCTTCAGGATCATCTCCAGCATCTGCACGAGGCTCGCAATGACAAGTATGAATGCCATCGTGTAAAGATAATCCAACCCGAGCGGCAATAACACATAATTGTACAAAAGCCAGCAAAATACCGACGAGATCGCCATGACAAAAATGACGGCAAATCCCATTCCCGCCGCATTGGACAGTTTCTTCGAAACTCCCAAAAACGGACAGATACCCTGATACTGCGACAAAACGATATTCTGTGAGATCACTGCCGCAAACATGACCGATATCAATGAGACTGTCATTATGCCGCCTCCTTCATTGTCCCGACTTTACCGTCCGACAAAGGCAGAACCTGTTTTTTCATGCGCTCTTTTTTCTCGTTCACCTTCTGGATCACGAAATTGAACAATGCCATCAGGCAACCGAACACGATAAACCCGAATGCACTCGCCCCTACGCCTTCCATGGCAGGAAACCCGGGGATCTTTATGCCCGCAAACGCACCGCCCGCAAAAAACTCACGAACGATCCCGATCAGACACAGGGCTGCCGTAAACCCGAGCCCCATCGACACACCGTCCAGCATACTGTACAGCGGCTTGTTGCACGACGCAAAGCTCTCCGCCCGCGCCAAGATGATACAGTTCACCACGATCAGCGCGATGAACGCCTGCATCGTCGAATACAGGTCGGGCAAATACCGCCGCATGACCATCTGCACTATGATGACGAACGTCGAGATGATCACTATATAACAAGGGATGCGGACTTTGTCCGGAATTACGTTCCGAAGCAGACTCACAAACAGGTTGGAAAAAATCAGTACGAACGTGGTTGCGATCCCCATCGCAAACGCCTGCGACAAACTCGTCGTCATGGCGATCGTCGGACAGGTTCCCAGCACCAGCACAAACGTCGGATTGTTCTTCAGCAATCCGCCGAGAAGAGTTTCTTTTGCTTTTTGTTTATCCATTGTTCTCTCCTCCCACCGATTCCTTGTAGTACTCCACGACTGCATTCACCGCATTTTTGACCGCCGTGGAACTCTTTGTCGCGCCCGAAACTGCATCCGTATCCAAAACACTCAGCGAAGCGATCTCCTTTCCCGTAAAATTCGAGTAAAAATCCGCCTCTTCCAGTTTATTCAGAAATGTTTCCGAATTCTCACCCACAACGATCTTGTCGATCTTTCCGTCTTTTACATAAGCATACAGCTGAACGCTTCCGCCGTAACCGCCTTTCCCTTCCGCAAGAAACGCATGATATACACCGTCGTCGGATACCGCATAGTAGACCACGGATCCGTCCCCGTACGTTTTACCAGTATCGTCCGTCATCTTGCTGAATTTGGCACCCGTGTCCGCCGCAAACCGCTCATAGGTGGACTGCAAAGGATCGACATACGTCAGTATATTGAACGCGCCCAACAGCAACCCGCTGCAAAGAGCGATCACCGCAAGCACGATCACACAACGGAGCATGGAACGGATTTTTGCTTTATCCATTTGATTTCCCTCCCATTTCCGAAGAAATATAATCAAAACATTGCAACAACGTTTCCCTCAGCTCGGTATTGGTATACGTCGCAGAAAACTCTGAATCCGTCGATAAAGCATCGCCGCTTAAAACCGCAATCTCATGCCGCGTCTTTCCGACAAACAGAGAAAGTTCCGCCACATAACCTTTATTATTTTCTGTTATAGGTTCAATCGACACAACTATACCCGTTTCGCCGTCGATCACCACGCGGTACGTACGTTCGCGCGGCGTTCCTCCGATCGGGAACATCCCTCCCGCTTCAAACACGTATTCTCCTTCTGCCGTACGCTCCGCTGAAATTACATACGGATATTCTTTTGGCCGCGTCGCCATGACTGGCACCGCCACGACAAGCGCCAACGCCATGACCGCACAAAGCCCTAAACTTACCCAGCGCATAATTTGTGGCTTCGGCTTTTCTGCCTTTGTCATCTGACCGAAACGCACGGGCAAAATAAATTTATCCATCAGCGGAACAAGCAGGTTCATGATCAGAATTGCAAGGGACGTACCCTCAGGATATGAACCAAACCGCCGTATCAGAACTGTTATGACGCCCAGTCCGAAAGCATACAGAACCCGGTTATATTTCCACTTCGGAGACGTCGCATAATCGGTCGCCATGAATACCGCTCCGAACAGCAAACCGCCCGAAAGAAGCTGCAGCAATACTTCCTTTGCACTGCCGTAACAAGCAAGAAGCATCACGGCCGCCGTCAGAAGATAGACAACCGGAATCCGCCAGTCGATCACCCTGCGCACACCAAGATACACGCCGCCTGCAAGAACTGCTATCTTGCACGTCTCCCCTATGCTGCCGCCGACTGTCCCGAACAGAAGCTGCAAAACATAGCCCCAATAACCGCTCACTCCCATGAACGAACTTTGAAACACCGCCGTGCCGCCGCTCAGATACGTCGGCGCCGTTACGACATCCGTCGAAAGAATGTTCCCGGCTATATCAAAACCAATGTATTTGGTCATTACGGAACCGTAAGCCAGCAACAAAAACACGCGTGCCGTCGCCGCAGGGTTCGCAAAATTCTTGCCTAATCCGCCGAACAACATCTTTACGATAATGATTGCAAACACACCGCCGATGATCGGAATATACCACGGCGCACGCGGCGGAAGATTCAATCCGAGAATCAGCCCCGTAACCAAAGCCGACAAATCAAACGTAAAGGGTTTCTTCCGTATCAGGTTATACAGCTGTTCCGAAAGAAAACACGTCGCCATACAGATGACGACCAACGCCAGCGAATACAACCCGAAATACACCACCCCGCACACAAGACAAGGGATCAGCGCAATCAGGACGTCCAGCATCACTGTGCGCGTCGACGAAGAATCCAGTTTATGCGGTGAAGCCGCTACCTTATAATTGCTTATTTCTGCCATTTCAGATCTTCCTCTCCGCTATGATTTTCTTTGCCAGACGCACGCTCTGCGCCAGGAACCGCTTTGCAGGGCAAACATACGAACAACATCCGCACGCAATACAGGACGAAGCCCCGTACCGCTTCGCTTCCGCATAGTCCTTCCTGAACAGCGCCTCTTCGATAAAAGTCGGCGACAGTCCCATCGGACAAGCCTGGATGCACCTGCCGCAGCCGATACAAACGCTTGCCACCTTGTCTTCGCATTCCGATGCGTCCAGGAAAAGAAGGCTGGATGTCGTCTTGCCCGTACAGACTTTCAGGGAAAACACCGCTTCCCCCATCATCGGTCCGCCGCTTACGATCCTCGCGCAATCCTCTTTTGCCCCGCAAAACTTCGCCACATCCCGCAAAGGCGTTCCGTTTTTCACCCAAAGATTTGACGGCGTTTCGACGCATTTTCCGCTTACCGTCATCACTCTTTCGTAACAAGGCAACCCTTCTTCCACCGCACGACATACGCTAAGCACCGTATGCACATTTGCAACGACAACCCCTGCATCCACCGGCAGTTTTCCTTCCGGCACCACGCGTTTTGTACAGCTGTAGATCAGCTGTTTTTCAGCGCCTTGCGGATAGCGCGTGCGAAGTGCGCAAACCGTAATATCCTGCGGACAAAGAGCTTTCAGCTTTGCGATCGCATAGGGTTTATTCTTCTCGATACCGATCACGGCTCGCTTGGCTCCGCATGCTTTCATCACATACCCGATCCCGCGCAAAAATTCCTCTGCGTATTCGATCATGATGCGGTAATCGCAAGTGATGTACGGCTCACACTCGGCCCCGTTCACCACAAGTTCATCCGCCCTGCCGCCGACATTGTATTTTACCGCGGCAGGAAATCCGGCACCGCCCATTCCGACGATACCCGCTTCGTCGATCCGCTCCAAAATCTCTTCCGCCGTCGGATCTTTTAACGAAGGCAGCTGCATGCTCTCGTCGCTGAAGTCGTTTTCGATCAGAATATGATCCTGCTTTTTCCCGGACGCCGTGATATGCCCCACGACCCCTTTGACGATTCCCGCGACAGGTGAATAAATATTGGCGGACAGCCCTTCCGCTTTCTTCGCGACCAGCTGACCGCGAAGCACATGATCTCCTTCCGCAACGATCGGAATCGCCGGTTTTCCGATATGCTGCGACAAAGGCAGCCATACCTTTTCCGGGTCGGGCATCTTCTTTATCTGTGCCCCTGCCGATAAGTTTTTACAGTCTTTGGGATGCACTCCCTTGTCAAATAATGTCAAAATCCGCCTCCGTCCCGACAAATTTTTCTTTCTCCCTGCCTTGTCCGGCGAAACATTTTTCTCCGCCTTGACCAAACAACATTCGCCGATATTGTATCACATTTTCCATTTTCTGTAAAGAAATTGCGACGACCTGTCCGTACATCCTTTTCGATTTTTTCTTTACTTTTTTTCATTCATCAGCGCTTTCGCCCCTCCGTAAAACTGATACAGCGAAAGGACGCATAAAAATACTCCGAACGCCACCCGCAATGCGTCCGGCGCCACTTTCTGCACAAACAAAGCACCCAGCACCGACAGCAGCGTCGCCGGGACCATCATCCATACCGCGCCTTTCGCATCCAGCAGTCCGTTCTGCGCGTGCACGCGCAGCGATAAAAGGCTCATGGGCAGAAACGTCAGCAGATTCACCGACTGCGCCATGTGCTGCGGCATTCCGCAGAAAATCGTGAGAAGCGGTATCAAAACCGTTCCGCCGCCCATCCCCATTCCGCCCAACACTCCGCCGGCAAACCCGACGATCAACCATACCAAAAAACGCATTCGGTTTCTCCTAAAATAACATCCGCAGCCCCGCCGCCAGCATGACCGCCGCAAAAACCAGCGTCGCTACCGCAGGCGAGATCTTTCCCAACAGACGCGCTCCCGCAAAGCCGCCCGCCAAGACACCGATCCCAACCGCCAAAAACAGCTCCGTTTCAAACAGTCCCGCACATAAATACACGATCGAACTCGCCAGGCTTACCGGCAAAATGATCAGGATCGCCGTAGCATGTGCAACCAACGGTGGCTTTTTCCCTACCGAAGTAAGAAGCGGTACAACGATCATCCCGCCTCCGCCCCCGAAAATTCCGTTTACGGCTCCGACCGCACATCCCGCCGCAGCCATCGCCGCATTCTGCTTTATCTTCATCTTTTTACCTCTCGATCTCCCGGCTTTTTTATTCAGTTTGCCCCATTTCCAAAAATTAATGAGATTTTCACCTTTTTTTTAATATTATTGCTTGCATTTCATCGTATTTTATATTAAAATAAGATAGTACGATTTAAATTATTTCTAAATCACAACGATCAGTAAAAAGGTGTTCTATGGCTAAAAACAAACAATCAAAAAAACTGAGAATTGCGACACTTCTGCTTTCGGCGATCATGGTGGTTGCCGCCAGCTCGTTCTTCATCACTGCCTGCTCGTCAGCCGGTAATGAAGACGATTCTTCTACTACGGAAACACGCACCGATACGCAGACCTTCGCAAACGGCAACTTCGAATACTTCAGCGACAGCGACGGCTCTTACCGCATCGGTTCACCCGAAAGCTGGACAAGCTCTACAGGCTCCAACAGCAGCGGCGTAAGCGCAAGCTCTTCTGTCGCCAAGTCCGGTATCGTCGATACCTCCATTGATTGGACTGAGTTCGTCAACGCCTATAATACTTACAACGAGTACAAAGACGCCGATGATGAGGACAAGCCCGATCCCTACTATACCGATATCGACAACAATTACGATATTCCCGGTTGGGATCTTGCCAAGGCGGTTTCCGGAGACGAAGATCCGACTGACGACGCTTTGAAAACTTCCTCCAAGGAGCTCAACCCCGGCACGCCTTTCACGGCAAAAGAAGAGGGAGATGAGACCAACGGCACACACGTTCTGATGTTGCATAATTACCGTTCCAATAAAATGGGTACGGCGGCTCGTTATACATCTTCTTCTATAACACTGGCTGCAGGTACGGCGGCGGAAGTTTCTGTTTGGGTCAAAACTTCCGGACTGACATACAACGACGGTACCCCCGTTAACGGCAACCGCGGCGCGTACATCAAAATCAACAGTACGGTGGGCGGTACCGCTCAGGATCCGCTCGTGGTCCGCAACATCGATACGGCGGATATTCCCGAAACGGAAAACAACGGCTGGGAGCAGTTCACGTTCTATATCAACGCAGCGCCTTACTCCACGACGACTTTCACCGTGGAACTCGGTCTCGGCATGCAGACGGACGGCAAAGGAACAAACTACCTCGAATACGTTCAGGGTTACGCTTTCTTCGATGATCTGAAATACTCCGTCATGAAGTCGGCTGATTTCGACAGCAAAGTATCTTCTGTGCCCGCAGGACAGGCTCTCACGCTCAACCTCGAGTTTGACAGCGATCTGGAAAAACTGGACGCAACAAAAGTTACTTCCAATTATTTCTCCATCAACCTGAATACAACAAACCTCAACAGTTTGTCGATCAATAACAACGTTGCTGTCTCCAATACAAAATCAGGCAAGATCACGGTTCAAAATTTGTCTTTCGCGAATGAATTGCTTGCAGATTACGACAAGGATATGAGCCGCTCGGGCCGTAAACTTACTTCAAACTTTACGGAAGCCAACGGTTACGCTTCGAAATTTATCAAAGATTTTGAAAAATTCAATACTCTGCCGTTCGGAGGAACTTCGGAAGAAATTCTTGTCCTCTACAGCAGCCACGGCGCACCTTACACGGCTAACCTGAACAGCTCCAATGTAAGCGGCCTGCCGTTTGAACTTGAAAAAGACGAATCCCTGCTGGTTTCTTTCTGGGTCAAAACGTCCGATCTCCAGAACGGCACGGGCGCAACGATCACTGTCATTGACGGCGATAACGAAACTTCTATCGGAGCCGTAGACACCACTACTCTGACGACTGTCGATCTGGTCGACGATCAGAAAAAATCCAGCAAAGAAGAACTTGAGAAATACGAGAATATCTTCGACGGCTGGCAGCAGTGCTTCTTCTTTATTACAAATTCCACTGACGAAGCAAAATCTTTCTCGTTGGATTTCTCCTACGGCCCGAAAGATTTCACGAGCAGCTCGGCGATCTCCTCTTTTACGGAAGGTTACGCTGCTTTCACCGGTTTCCGTTGGCAGAAACTGAGCACGGAAGAATACGCGATCAAATCTACGGGAACTTACGCAGTCGAAGTTTCTCTGACGGGAAGCGAAACGGCTGTATCGAACTCCTTTGACGATGTGGCTAACACCGATCAGACAAAGATCAAAACAAATATTGCAAATCTTAAAAACTATACGGGCGTTTACGGCGGCAGCACTTATGTCGGCGGAACAACAGCCAGCAAGATCAATGAAAATGCGAATGCAGGCGTGATCAATAAGGATTACACAACGGCAGACCGCGAAGCAGGAACCGGCTACAGCAAGGATCTCCCTTGGGTACAGACTCTTGCAAACGCTTATAACATCGATCTTACAACAGACGGCGTTTTGAACAGCGCACTTTGGAATGCAGCGTTCGGTGATGATCTGACCCAGCCCCTGCTCATCACAAACCAGGAAGCGCAGGCTTACGGTTACTTTGCAAACAGTTCCACCAACATTGCATCCTCTTCCTTTGCAGAAATCACCGTGCGCATGAAACTCAGTGCAGGTGCAACCGCAAACATTTACCTGATCGATACGACTGATAAAGACTTCGGCGAAAAGAAATACACGGATACACTGAATTTCTCTTCCGGCGTTTCTTACCGCTATGACAGCAAGGGCAATGTCGTAATCAAAGATCCTGATGCTAAAGATTTCAGTTCCAAAACCGACATCCTCTTCTACAAGCAAAGCAACGGATTGTGGGCAACCGCAAAAGATTATACAGGCGATGTCTGGTATGCAAACCTTGCCAATTACAAGAAGGATGAGGACGGAAACCTGATCGATTCCGATAAAAACATCGTCTATTATGCTTCCTCGGAAGACGGCGTATATTACCGCTACAAGACGGACGACGGCAAGCTGGAAGTCAAAGTAATGGACTTCTCCAAAGCTTCTGTCGACGCAGATAAACTTGCGCAGGCACGTATTCAGGACGCAGCAACTTACGGACTCAGCAAACAGGTCAAAAATGACACAGCTGAAGTTTCCGACTGGATCTATGTAAGATTCTTCATCGCGACCGGAGACGAAAGCAAAGATTACAGATTGGAAGTTTGGTCCGGCGACCGCAGCGGCACCACCACAAACCCTGCAGGAAGCTTTGTGATCTTTGATATCGTAAGTGCAAGCTACACCGCAATGGACGGCACTCCCCTTACGGAAAGCCTCGATAACTTTGCTCAGACAAAAGGATTTGCCGATTCGGCAGAACTTCTGAAAGATTACGAAAAAGATCCTGCAAAATATATCGGCACGTCTGACAGTTCATTAGTATATTACAACTTCTCTCTCTTCGACGATGACGATTATAAATCCTATGACGCCGCTCGTACGGATGAGAGCGATCCCTATGCTTCTTATGATCCGAGCAGCTATTCGAACAGCGTAGCTTATTTCACTTACAACTTCTCTTCCCCCACAGCCGCTTATTATGACACTTATGTCAACTTCGGTACGTATGAAGTGAGCGTTGCAAGTTCTACGGAAGATGATTCGACAACAGAAGATGATACCACGACGGCACCTGATTACAATGTATGGCTGCTTGCAGCATCTATCATTTTGGCCGCAGCACTCATCTTTACGTTGGTCGCCCTGCTGATTCGTAAATTGCTTGCAAATATTCGGAAAAAGAGCGTTCATAACAAACCTATGTACGACAATAAACGGAAACGCTATATCCGCAAGCTGAAACTGGAAGAAGCGGACCGCGAAGAAGATCAAGGCGATGACGTTCTCCCCGATGAAGACGAAATTTCCGACGAAGACATCTACAAGGTAGATGACGCGGAACCGACGGATTCGGAAAACAAAACCGTTGAGATTTCATCCGATGATAACAACACGGAAGAATCCAAAAATCCAGACGAAGAGAATAAATAAAACTCTTAAATAAAAAGGCCTTGCGCTTAGCGCACGGCCTT
>CASEWU010000085.1 GCA_949291725.1 uncultured Bacillota bacterium | reverse complement strand
GGTCAAAAATAAACGGATAGCGATTGTTTCTGTTCTCACCGAGCAATATTCCGCCCTCCTCCATCACGAAAATCCGTACAAACGGAAACACCGCCGCCAAACTTGAACTATTGATGCCGCGTTCCAGATTTTTGAGCCCGCTCTGCGGAGAAATTGCCGACGAGCGAAATCCGTCTATTTGCTTTCCGTACAGCATGGACGGGCGGAAATTCTCCGTCCGGATCGCTCGCCGGACGGCTTTTTTATAGCCGCTTTCTTTCAGATAGTTATACGCCGTAACCGTCAACGTCACGTCCAAAAGGCTTTCGTTTTCCGTCTGTAAACTATCCAAAAGCTCGTGCATTGTTTCCCGGTGTATTTCCGCGCTGTTCGACTCGCTCGCTTTTTCGGACAATAGCTGTTTCGTTTCCATTTCGCCGATACATTTATCAATTCTCCGAATCGCCTTGAGCCTTTCTACGGGCTTCATATGCAGCACCACTTTCGTATTCGGGATATTGAACAGATCTGCCCCCCAAGCGTTCTTTACGCGCAAAGGGTACTCGGCAATCGCCATCGTCGACGCTTCCAGTCCGTCTATCACGTATTTGTTCGCCTTGAACACAATCTCCTTCGGCTTGATCCATTCGACCAATTCCTCGTCTGAAAGTTTGCCCGCTTCCCATTCATCGAAATTCCGCGAATACCCGTACTTCAAAAACACTGCCGTTTCCTGCTGTCCGAGCAGCACCGCGCTCAGTCCGCACTTCCCGATCTCCGTCGCCGCATTCAAAGCCGTCTGTTCCACTTCCTCAGCGTTTTTTCCGTATATCACGAAATAATAATCGGAACTGTATTCCTTGCGCACATTATTGATTTTGTCTATCGCGTCTATCCGTTCCCGCAAAACTCCGGCGCGGATGTCCCGCCGATCATCCCCCCGACCGTCATATAACTCTGACAGCCGCGAAAACAGCTCCTCTGACCATACATTCAAAGTCACCGGTCGGTCTATTTTTACGAGGTCGGCGCTTTGCGTTTCGTCCAATTGCTTCAACGCACTTGCAAAATAACGGATATCCGTATCCTGCTGCAAACCGTCCTCTACGCCGAAATTTTTCTGTCCCAGCTTGATGACCCGACCGAACGAACCGTCTTTGTATTCTATCAACCCGCTCTCCCGCACGACTTTCAGCCCGGACAAGGCGTCTACGTTCTCCTTCGGTTTTTTCGCCCCCGACATGTACCGCTTTTTGGCAAACAAAAAACGGACGTTTTCCAGAATGCAGGAATAAAATATCCCTTCCGAGGTGGGCATGAACATCACGACCGCAAAAATCCCCGTCACTGCCGCCAATGCCAAATGCCCTGCCGTAATGCAGATAAAGACCACAGCAAATACGATCAGCGCCGCTATCACATCCGGCATGGTATAGCATTTCCACACGGTATTTCTCACTTTGATTTTTTTCGGTATTATCCTCACTTGTCACCTCCGTTCTCCGCCGTCGTATCCCCCGACTGCGGTCTTTCATCCGAATACCTGTCCGAGTCGTCGCTCCCGTCCGACGAGTGTTTCCTGTTCCGCCCCGAAGCGATCATTTTCCCGCCGACGCGCAACCCTCCGCCGATGATTTTGGCTGCCGCGCCTAACGTCAGCATGCCTGCAATTCTGCCGCCGTAAAACGCGCTATGCAAAAATCCTCCGCCCGGATGCATATCCTCCCCGCTGCCGAACAGCCGCGCAAACAGCGCCTGACCGCCGGGAATGACCATCGCGCCACCGACAATCATGATGATCAGGAACATCGCATTCCCGAATCCGCTTATACCGGGAATCCGCATCTGCGTTATCAACGGCAATATCAACGCAAAGACATTCACGGAAAACACCGCGCCGTATGCCAGCACGATTTTCGTTATAAACGTTTCCCGCCAGACCTTGAATCTCGCCCCGTCGTCCAACGACAATGTGGAAAGCGAAACGGGCATGATCAAATATAAAATTGCCAATTCATACACCCGCTTGGCGAGATTGACGATCGCAAGCAACAGCGCTATTCCCAAAGCGATCGACGCGATCATTGCCGGAAGATATAAAAACGTATTCGGGTCTACCATTCCGTTGCACTTCCAGCCCGTGGGCCAAATCCCGAACATCACCGTATTGTAGTCCCCGAAAATTTCCCGCACCGACAAATCCGCCACATCGATTTCCGTCACCGAATACCCGTTCAGCCAATCCTCCACGCACGCATTGAACAACGCATTGGATAATTTCTCCGTCGTTCCGATCTGAAAAATTTCCGCCACGAGCTGTAACAAAGCGCTGGAAATGAGTATGCCGAGTACCACTACCGCAAGCATCGCCATCGTGCCAAGCAACGACAAACCGAATTTCCCGACGATACCCGATACGCTCCGTGCGCCCGACAGCATATTTTTTACCAATGACACAATGGTAAAGATGCAAGTCAACCCGATCGCAAGGATAAAAATACACCAGAATATCGTCCCGACCGTCGAATCGCCGAGGATAAATTCAAGCAAATTCACCTCCTGCCCCTGATAATTGACTTTCGTCACGCCGGAAATCGCCGAAAACAATTCCATTGTCCCGTCTATCAGCCGCAGCAGCCATAAAAACAGCTGCAAGATCAGCTCCTGAAAAAATATTATCATCTCTCTTTTCTCCGAATTTTCATTTCCCCGTCTTGTTCTTTTTCAATTTTCTATTGACAAATATCATACAATGTAGTATAATTGAAATACAAAAGAATCAAAATTTTTACGAGGAGGTCATTATGTCCACTTCTATCATTCAGTTCCGCGTCGATGACGATCTGAAAAACGAAGCCGCTGCCATTTACGAAAAGCTGGGCATCGATTTATCGACCGCCATACGCATGTTCCTGAAACGCTCCGTTATGGAAAACGGCATCCCCTTTCCCATGACCCTGCAGAGGGATTATAACCCCGAAAAGGCGCTGAACGCGGTCAGAAAGCTCAATGCAGAGGCGCAAAAAAGCGGTTCTGCCGATTTATCCCTTGACGACATCAATGCCGAAATCGCCGGATACCGCAAGGAAAGAAACGCCAAGGCGGAATAACCATGAAGTATTACGCCGTCATCGACACGAATGTTTTCGTATCCGCTTTATTGAAAGAGGGATCTGCGCCTTGGCAGATCCTCCGCGAAGCCCTCGACGGATGTATCATTCCCCTTTTGAATCAGGATATTTTGACCGAATACGGCGAAGTGCTTTTGCGCGCCAAATTCGGTTTTTCAAAAAGTTCTATCGCGGAAATCATCTCGGAGCTTCCCAAGCGCGCCCTGTTCATAGACGCCAAAGACACAAAGGAACTGTTCCCCGATCCGGACGACGCCGTGTTCTATGAAGTCGTCATGCAGGCAAAAGAAACGCACGACGCTTACCTGGTCACGGGAAATCTCAAACATTTCCCCGCAAAGCCGTTTGTCGTCACGCCGCGCGAAATGCTGGAAATCATTCAGAACGATACTCCATAACATCCCGAAAATTCTTCCGGGGCGTAATTGTTACGCCCCGGATTTTTCTTTCTTTTATCCGCCGATACCGACCCATGCGGACAAACCGTTGATGAGCAGCGGCGCGCCCATCGCCACGACGAAGATAATCACGATCCCGATGACGAGGTTCTTGACCATATCGCGGGCGTTGATTTTCTCTTCGTTACGGTGCGCCACGGCGATCCGGATACCCACGTATGCGCCCCATACCACGACCACCGCCGCAAGCGCCATCACTATGTAGATCCAAAACGTGTCCATCAGCTCGTTGAGTTTCGTCACGATTTCCTGCAAATTTTCATCCAGCGTTGCCGCCAAAAACAAATCCGTCATTCTCGTCTTTCCTCCTTCAATCAGAGTCCGAGCAACCCGCTTACAAACGCCCCGTCAGTCCCCGTGCTTTCAATGCCGACCCAAGCCGACAGACCGTTGATGAGCAGCGGCGCTCCCACCGCGATTACGAAAATAATCACGATTCCGATAATCAGGCTTTTCACCATGCCGCGGGCATTGATCTTTTCTTCGTTACGGTTTGCCACCGCGATCCGGATGCCCACGTATGCGCCCCATACCACGACTACCGCCGCAAGCGCCAGGACGATATACACCCAAAAACTGTTCATCAGTTCGTTCAATTTTGCGATGATTTCGCCCAGATTTTCATTCAGAGTTCCTGCCAATAATCCGTTGTTCATTTTGTTGTATCTCCTATTATTTTTTGTTTTTATCCTTGTCTTTTCTGCTTTTTATAACGACCGCCACGGCGATGCCCGCAGCCGCCAGAATCCCGGCGCCTGCGCCAAGCCCCGCGATCAGTCCGACATTTTTATTTTCCCTTTCCGTTTCGGGCATGGGTTCATTCTGCGAATCGTCCGAACTTTCCTCCGGGTCATCTTTCGCATCGCTTTCATCCCCCGGATCCTCGTCCGAGCCGTCGCCCGGCTCCTCTTCTTCCCCGTCATCCGGCGGAGTCAGATCAAGGGTAAACGCAGACAAAATATTTCCCGCGCCGTCGCGTATCTCCGCCGAATATACCCCCGTAAGTCCGGTCAGCTCTACCCTGCCCGCCTCATTCGTGCCGCGAATTACCACACCGCCGGCGGCGTCTGT
>CASEWU010000084.1 GCA_949291725.1 uncultured Bacillota bacterium | reverse complement strand
TTCGTAGGGATAACCAGTACTTTTACTTTCGAATTTTGTGCAGAAATATCGTGCAATTTACCGTCGTTCTTCTGCAAATTCTTTTCTTTATCGATTTTGATTCCGAAATAATCCATATTGGCACAAATCGCTTCCCTGATCACCGACGTGTTTTCACCGATACCTGCCGTAAATACGAGGCAATCCAAACCATCCAGGGCAGCAATGTACGAACCAATATATTTCTTTACATTATACACAAAAACTTCCAAAGCCAATTTCGCGCGTTCGTTTCCTTCATCCGCCGCTTTCGTCAGATCACGGAAATCGCTCGATACGCCGCTGATTCCTGCAACACCGCACTGTTTGTTCAGGTAGTTGATGCAATCGAGTATCGTGTAATGTTTCTTCGCTGCAAGATATTCTAACACCGCAGGATCAATATCACCGGAACGCGTTCCCATCGGTACGCCCGCAAGAGGTGTAAAGCCCATGCTGGTATCTATGCATTTTCCGCCCTTGACAGCACTGATCGATGATCCACCGCCAAGATGACAGGTTATGATCTTTGTATCTTCTGCTTTTTTGCCAAGATATTTGATCGCTTCCTGCGAAACATATTTATGACTTGTTCCATGGAAGCCGTATTTACGGATCTTATAATCCTTATAGTCGTTGTAATCGATGGCATACATGTAAGCATAAGGCGGCATTGTGGAATGGAAAGCCGTATCGAATACCAACCCCATCGGTTTGCCGGGCATAGCCTCCATGCAGGCTTCGATTCCGAGGATATTCGCAGGCATATGCAACGGTGCAAGCTCAGCATTCCTGCGGCAGATTTTCATGATCTCATCCGTAAGAAGAACGGACTTATTAAAATCTTCCGCACTGTGGACAACGCGGTGTCCGACAGCGTCGATCTCGTCCATGGAACGGATCGCACCGTACTCGGGATTCACCAATGCGTCCAAAACTAACTGAATGGCAACTTTATGATTGGGCATATCTTTTTCGATTACCGTTTCACCTTTGGACGTTTTGTGCTTCAGGTTAGAACCGCGGATCCCGATTCGTTCGCATCCGCCCTTTGCGATAACCGTCTCCGTATCCATATCAATCAGCTGATATTTAAGAGATGAACTTCCTGCATTGACAACCAAAATTTTCATATTAATAAACTCCCATTTTACTGTAACTGTGTCTGTAAAGCGGTTATTGCAACAGCGGCAACGATATCTTCTGCTTTGCAGCCCCTGGACAAATCATTGATCGGTTTTGCAAACCCCTGACAAAGCGGCCCGACCGCCATAAATCCGCCAAGCCTTTCCGTCAGCTTATAACCGATGTTACCGGCATCCAGGTCAGGGAATATAAGCACATTGGCATGGCCTGCTACTTTGGATCCCGGCGCTTTGGATTTTGCCACCGCGGGAACAATTGCCGCATCCAACTGCAGTTCTCCATCGATTGCCAAATCCGGTGCCTTTTCTTTTGCTATTGCAAGCGCAGCCGTTACTTTATCGATATCCGCATGTTTTGCGCTGCCTTTTGTCGAAAACGAAAGCATCGCCACACGAGGCTCCAGTCCTGCGATCTGTTTTGCCGTTTTAGCCGAAATCAGTGCAATTTCTGCCAGCTGTTCGCTCGTGGGATTTTCATTCAAACCGCAATCCGAATAGATATACGCTCCGTCTTCACAATACGGATTTCCGCATTCCGGCGCGATCATAAGGAAATAGCTGGATACCAAAGGAACCCCGGGTGTAGCTTTTACGATTTGCAAACCGGGACGCAATGTGTTGGCCGTCGAATGGCATGCACCTGAAACCAAGCCGTCTACATCGCCGGCCTTCAGCATCAAGACACCGAAATATGTATTGTCATAAGAAAGCTTAGCGGCTTCTTCTTCCGTCATCCCTTTCGCTTTGCGCAAAGAATATAAAAGCGACGCATATTCAGCACGTTTTTCGCTGGTCGCGGGATTCACGATCTCCACCCCGTCAAGATCCACATCGGGATTCGCTTTCTTTATTTCTTCAGCATTTCCCAGCAGCGTGATTTTTGCCACACCTTCCTTAACTGCCATTGCCGCCGCTTTGACGACACGGCTGTCTTCACCTTCGCAAAGTACAATATGCTTTTTCAAAGCCGCTGCTTTCGCCTTGATCTTTGCAAGAAATGCGTTTTCTTTACCTTCCTCTGCACAGACACAACCTGCCATAAAATCTTAACCTCTATCGCTTTATTTTTTGCCGCGTTTGGTGTATAATAAAAAGGCAGCATTCTTCTGTTTATTCAGAGCGACCGCCTGTCCACGCCGCACGGTTATTTCCGTATTATTATATAATATTTATTTTAAAAAGTAAAGGTTTTAAGAAATAAAATGAAAATTTGCGGCATCATTTGCGAATACAACCCCTTTCACAACGGTCATGCCTATCTGATCGATCAAGCAAAAAAACTTTCAGAGTGCGACTCCATTGTCTGTATTATGAGCGGATGCTTTACACAGCGTGGCGAACTTGCCTTTCTTGATCGTTATACCCGTGCTAAGCATGCCATTCTTGCCGGCGCGGATGCTGTAATCGAACTTCCGACGATTTTTGCAGCGGCCCCTGCTGAAGTGTTTGCAAAAGGCGCTGTTAAAATATTAAGTTCCATACCTGATTTTTCCACTCTTGCCTTTGGCTGCGAAAATGCAGATAAAGAAGCTTTTTTAACGGCCGCTAAAAACTCAACAAGCGAAACCGCTCCATTTAAAAATGTACTCCGACAGTATTTGAAAATCGGTTCCAGCCTTACAAAAGCCCGCTCGCAGGCAATGGCTCAAATAAACGGTACCGAATCTTTGAAATTTATTTCCTCTCCCAATAATATACTTGGAATCGAATATCAAAAAGCGTTGCTGACTTTTGAAAGCCATGCAGAAATTCTTCCGATCGAACGAGTCGGCGCCGGATATACAGACGCAAAACTATATAAAAACTTTTCTTCAGCGTCCGCTATCCGCAACGCTGTCTATGAGAAAAAAACTCGTCTCGTACGAAAAAATGTTCCCGATTTTGTATGGAAAGATCTGCACAACACTGCAAATACTGATCTGTATAAAAAAATTGCGCTCTACTCGATTATACGAGCCGATGCATCCGAATTGAAAGGCATTCTGGATTGCACGGAGGGCTTGGAAAACAGACTCAAAGCCTTTGCAAAAAGCACACATAATTATGATGAATTTATAAAAAAAGTTACGACAAAGCGCTACATTTCTTCCCGTATCCGCAGGATCCTTGTTTCCTCCGTGCTGGGAATCAACGAAGATCTTGTAAAAAAAGGATTGAAAAATCCGCTTTACATGAAAATACTCGCCGTCAACAAACAGCGTGCCGATAGCATTCTTGCGGCATTGAAAAAATCCGTATTCCCCTGCATAACCCGACGAAGCGATCTTTCGCATTTAAGTAAAACGGCTTCGGACATTCTCGCTGTCGATACACTTGCCGCCGATATCTTTAATCTTGTTACAGACTGCAGTTTTACCGAATCTCAGATTCGCCTGATCGATACTTCACTGGAATTTTAAATACACCGTTTTTCCGTTGCTCCCGAATTCTATCTTAGGTTAAAACCATTTTTTATATTGAATCAAAATGAATTTTTAAAAAGAAAATCGCAGGATGTTTGCCCTGCGATTTTCTTTTTAATTTTAAATTGTTTGCACCGATCAAACGCCGGAATAGGCCGAAAAGCCGCCGTCGATCGGGATGACCGTTCCTGTTACGAAACCACTTGCCGCATCATCTGACAGCCACAGCAAAACGCCGTTCAGATCAGAAATTTCGCCGAACCGTTTCATGGGTGTCGCCTGCAAAATCTTTTCTGTACGCGCAGTTGGTCTGCCTTGCTGGTCAAAGAGCAGAGCCTTATTCTGATTGGTTACAAAAAACCCCGGAGCGATTGCGTTTACCCGTATATTGCAAGGTGCAAAATGTACGGCAAGCCACTGCGTTAAATTCGATATGCCTGCCTTGGCCGCACTGTATGCCGGTATTTTTGTCAAAGGACGGAACGCATTCATGCTTGAGATATTGATAATATTCCCGCC
>CASEWU010000083.1 GCA_949291725.1 uncultured Bacillota bacterium | reverse complement strand
TGTTCGGCAGGATCTGGGGCGTTGTGGCGGCTGTTTTGATTTTGTCTTATCCGTTTGTGTGCATGGCGATTTTCGGAGTCGGCGTCAATTGGAAAGTGTTCGCGTCGGGCATTTCCATTATTGTGATGTACTGCGCCGTCGGAGCTGTGGAAACGTTTACGTATTCTCCCATGCTCGGTTCGGGGGGAACGTATTTGGGATTTGTAACGGGGAATCTTTCCAATTTGAAAGTTCCGTGCGCGCTCAACTGCATGGAACAGGCGGGCGTGGAAAAAGGCACCGAGGAAGCGGAAATTATTTCAACGATCTCCATTGCGATTTCTTCCATCGTAACGATGGTTATACTGATTTTGGGCGTAGTGCTGATCAGTTTTCTGACGCCTGTCTTTGAAAATGAAAAGCTTGCCCCTGCGTTTGACAATGTTCTTCCCGCGCTGTTCGGCGGAATGGCGGTCGTTTATATTTCCAAAAACTGGAAAATTTCGGTGATCCCTTGCGTTTTGATGCTGTTGGTCTTTATTATTTCTTCTTACGCGACCGGCAGCGGAGATCTTGCGGGTACGCTGATCGGGGTCATGGTGCCTGTCGGCGTGGTCGTAACGGTGGGATCGGCGCGCGTGATGTACAAAAAAGGCTGGCTGGGCGAGATCGGAACCAAATCTGCGGACGCCGCCGTCTCAAACGCTTCCGATTGTCAAAGCGAAGATGTTTTGAAAACGTCGGGCTCCGCGGCGGAGGATGCGCAGAAAACGTCTGATCCGGAGGAACGCAAATAATGGAATGGTACGTGTGGCTGATCGTCGCACTCGCTGCGGCGTTGGTTGTTTTTTTGGCGGCAGTTATCGGGAGAACGTTGGCGTTTCGTCCTAAAAAAGAAGAAACGTATCCTGATTTTCCTGTGCATTGTGATGAAAAAAAGGCAATTTCGGATCTCGCGGAAATGGTGCGGTGCAAGACGGTTTCCGACACGGACGAGAGCAAGGAAGAGGAAGAAGAGTTTGAAAAATTTGAAAAGCTGCTTAAAGAACTCTTTCCGAATATTTACCGCGTGTGCGAATTTCAAAAATTAAGTAAACGCTCGCTTCTGTTCCGCTGGAAGGGGAAAGATTCATCCGTCAGCCGTGTTCTGATGGCACACTATGATGTGGTATCCGTGGAGCAGTCGCTCTGGGAAAAGCCTGCTTTTGACGGAATTGTGGAAAACGGCGTGCTCTGGGGACGGGGAACGTTAGACACGAAAGGTACGCTTAACGGTGTGATGCAGGCCGCGGAACAGTTGATCGCGGAAGGTTTTGTGCCGCAGAATGACGTATATCTCGCTTTTTCTGGAAATGAGGAAACAAACGGATACGGGGCCCCGACGATCGTAAAGTATTTTCAGGAAAAAGGGATCCGTCCCGCACTGGTGTGCGATGAAGGCGGAGCGGTGGTGGACAAGGTGTTTCCCGGGGTGTCGGCACCTTGCGCATTGATCGGAATCGCGGAAAAGGGGCTTTGCAACATTCGTTTTTCGGTTGAAGGCAAGGGCGGACATGCGAGTGCTCCTCCGGCGCATACGGCAGTGGGAAAACTCAGCAAGGCTTGCACCGCCGTGGAAAATCATCCCTTCCCGGCAAGGCTTTCCAAGCCTGCAAAAGAGCTGTTCGATACGCTCGGAAGGCGTTCGACCTTTTTGTATCGGATGATTTTTTCCAATCTCGGGCTGTTTCGCGGAGCATTGGATAAGATCTGTAAAAAGAGCGGAGGAGAGCTCAATGCTCTCATGCGTACGACGGTCGCCTTTACGCAGATGAGCGGCAGCAAGGGCATGAACGTTCTTCCGCCGCATGCCGAGATGGTGGCAAATCTTCGCATCATGTGCGGGGAAAATGTGCAAAGCTGCGTGAAATATCTCACAGATGTGATCGCCGACGACGAAATCAAGACAGAAGTCGTGTACGGGATGGATCCTTCCAATATTTCCCAAACGCAGGGCGAGGCATGGCTCATGATGAAAAGGGCGGTTTCGCAGACGTGGAAGGATGCGCTTGTCGCGCCTTATCTGATGCTCGCATGCAGCGATTCGCGACATTACAGTAAAATTTCCGATCATGTATACCGCTTTTCGGCGATGGCGCTGTCCAAAGAAGAACGGGCAAGCATTCACGGGAACGACGAACGTATCCCTTTGGAAAAAATTGTTCGTACGGTGGAATTTTATCTGCGATTGCTGTGCCAGTTTTAAGCAAGTAATTGGTAACGAGCCGTCCGTTTTGAAGGCGGCGGAAAGCGCGGGCAGTTTTGTCGGAATATAAAAAATATATACGGAAAAATCCCTTCGGCGCAGACGCGCCGAAGGGATTTTTAACGATTTGCGGCAGCATAAAATTTGCCGATTCGCTTGTCCGCATGCTCTTCGGATAGAATGCGTCGGAATTCAAAAAAGTCGCATCATGCTGTTTTTTGACGAAACGGGACAAGGGGTGATGTTCGGAAGGCACAGAATATATTTAAGTATATGTTTTCCTGCTTCCAAATCTGCGCAGTCGTTGACAAAGAGAAGAAAAAATGATATGATGGGGGAAAAGAAAAATCAAGGAAAAACGGTGGGCGTTTTACCAAATGTCGGACAGACAGGACGGGCCGAGAGTGAGCGGTTCGCCGTCGGCTGCCGTCGGCATAGCATAGTGAGAAACCGGTAAGACGCCGGAGGAAAAGAAAAATGCGCGTAGCTGTGAAGCGTATATTGCAGAAGAATTTTTTGGATAGTGTGGTGCTGGCAGTACTTGCGATCGTATTTGCGTTCAATTATGAACTGTTTATTGCAAAAAACTCGTTTGCACCGGCAGGCGTCAACGGAATTGCGACCATGGTGGAATATAAAACCGGATTCAGTGTAGGTTATTTTTCACTGATCGTAAACGTGCCGCTCTGTCTGTTTGCTTTTTTCTGGATCGGGAAGGCGTTTGCCATCAAGACATCTGTCTTTTCGATCGTTTATTCGGTCGCACTGCTGTTGCTGCGCAAAGTGGATCTGTCGGCGTTCCAGTATGACGCCCAGGGCGTGGATACGATCTTCCCCGTGCTGATCTCCGGGTCGATCGGCGGATTTGTGTACGGGATCGCTTTTCGGCAGGATTCGTCTACGGGCGGGGCGGATATCATCGCCAAATACGTAAGCAAAGTGGATCCGATGCTGAACTTTTTCTGGATCAATTTTATCATCAATGCGGCCATCGCCATTGTATCGTATTTTGTTTACGCCGTTCCTGATGCGCAGGGGGTGCTTACATATAATTACAAGCCTGTATGCCTTTGCATGGTCTATTGCTTCTTGTCCAGTTTTGTGGGAAATTTCATCATCAAAGGCTCGAAATCTGCTTATAAATTTTTCGTCATCACTTCTCATGCGGACGAGATCGACAATGAGATCTTTGATAAACTCAAGCACAGCGCGACGCGCCTTTCCGCAAGGGGTGCATACAGCAACTCCGAACTGGATGTAATCGTATGCGTCGTGAACAAGCGGCAGTTGGTCGAATTCAAAGATATCTTGAAAAAATATAACAATACGTTTGCCTTTGTGGAAACGGTGGATGAAACGATCGGAAACTTCAGAAGGGGTAAATGACCTGAAAGGGAAACTATGAAAGAGAACCAGAAACTGATTCGCGAGATTATAGAAGATGTCAAAAGGGACATGACCGACGAGGAGACTCTGAATTTATTGGCAGGCAGCAGAATTTCTGTCAATACTGCCAAGGAAAGCAGAAAAAAATACACGCTCGGTCAAAAAGCGGCCGATAAAATTGCGAAATTTGCCGGAAGCTGGGCGTTTATTTTTTCGTTTGTCGGCGTTCTTATCTTGTGGATGGCCGTCAATGCCATTTTGAGTGCGGACGCTTTCGATCCGTATCCTTTTATTTTGCTGAACCTGGTGCTTTCCTGTGTTGCGGCGATCCAGGCTCCCCTGATCATGATGAGTCAGAATCGTCAGGAAGCAAAAGACCGCGAAAGGGCGGAAAATGATTATAAGGTCAATCTCAAGACGGAGATCATGATCGAGGACCTTCACAATAAAATGAACAGTATCCTCGCCAGACAGGATGTAATCCTAAAATATCTGAAAGCAGATCAGCCAGAGGCTGAATCCGAAAAAATACAGTCGAAAACGTCGGCAAAAAAGAGTGCGGATACATCGGAAAAGGATGCGGTCAAACCGGTTTCCTCCGAAAAAGATACAAAAGAACCGGGCACGATGTAATTATAAAATATACGATATGATAAGCTGAAGTCATGGCTTTTGACTTTCAGATTTCATTGCGTAATAATAAGAAATAATTCGGCAGGGTTTGCTGAATAAAAGCAGGTGTTATGATACTTGAGCAAATCGATAAGGTAAGGGAAAATGCGGTCGTAAAGAAAGTACTGTCTTTTTTTGACGGAAATCTGTATCCGCTCATATATGCTTTTTTGACGCTCGTATGTTCGTTTACCGGGGTCGAACTGGTTTTTTATGCATTGACGGCAATCGTCGTTGTCTTTACGACAATTTTCTGTCGGAACACAAACAGCCTGATGGCACCGTTGGTAATGGCGGTGTACGCCGTAAGTCAACGGCACACGCCGCAGCCTCCGTACAATTCCGATTATTTATACCGTCCGTATGTTTTGGGAACGTTGGGCGGGTTATTTGCTTTGGTTTTTGCGGCGTTTCTGTTTCGCCTGATCGCATACAAAGGCAGTGCCAACGTATTCCGTACGCGTACAAAAACCAGGGCAGGACTGTTCGCAATGGCGGCAGTGCTGATCCTGAACGGTATTTTTTTCAGCGGCTATACGATTGCGAATTTATTGTTGGGAATTGTCCTGGCGTTTTCGTTTGTATTTTTTTATATCTATTTTTATAACACGTTGGAATGGACGGAAGACACGGCAAAATATGCGGCGCGCGTGCTCGTGCTGGCGAGCGCCGTGATCCTGATCCAGTTTCTGGAACTGCTGATTTTCGATGATCCCCAAAACAAGGCACAGCTTATTTTAGGCTGGGGGATGAGCAACAATATCGGCGGAATGCTTGCCATGTTTATGCCGGCAAGCTTCTATCTTGCTTATAAAAGCAAGTACGGGCCGGCGTATTACATTTTCGGATTACTGGTTTTTGTTGGGGTCGTCCGTTCCTTGAGCCGCACTTCTGCTTTGGTCGGCGGGGCTATCCTGGTGGCCTGCATGATTTTGCTGAGCATAAAAGGACGTTACAGGCTTTTTGTGCGGATCTTTAACATCGTTTTTGTGGCGGCAGCCATTTTGTGTGTGGTACTGCCGACCGAGTTGTGGGATGTTTTCCGCCATTATTTCGAATTCGGATTTGATGATTCGGGACGTTGGGAGATCTGGATAAACGGTTTAAAGAATTTTCTGCGGGCTCCGATATTCGGCGTCGGATTTTATACCCCGATCGCGCCGGATTGGTCTTACGAGATCGAAAACTGGGTATTCCCGGATATGTATCACAATACCTTTGTCCAAATGCTGGCTTCCTGCGGCATCGTAGGGTTGGCGGCGTATATATTCCATCTTGCACAGGGAGCTGTGCTCATCTTCCGCAAGACGAGCGTGGAACGTATATTTTTCTTTCTGGTGATCCTGGTGCTGAGCGCAATGAGCATGGCAGACAATCATTTGTTTCATGTTTTTCCGACTTTGGTCTATTCTATGCTGATCGCTCTGTGCGAAAAGGATTATGAAAAAAAAAGCAAAACAATCTGAGACGAAAAATGCAGATCAGCCTTGAAAATCGGGATATCCCGATGCATCAGGGTGATTTGCATTTTTTGGATATGACGAAAAACATTTTAAAACGGCTGCCCTGCGTGCCGTAAAAGCAGAAAAACGAACAAGACGCGCCTCGTTTGAGAAAATTGTATAGAGATGCGTGGCCTGGGGGTAAAAAAGAGCTTTTTGTTTTTTTACAAAAAACATTATTTTGAAAGAACCTGTTTTTGTTTATTACACAGAACATTCACATAAGCGTCATGTGTGCGACCTTGACAAAAAAGGGAAAAAGGTGTAAAATCTCTTTGGTTTACTGTAATATGAGTAAGTACGCGCTGTACAAGGAGTAAAAAGAGCGTACAGTTTGGAGAAAGGAATGCAAAAAGCAGATATAACAATAGCGGAATTATACGATCTGACGCATACAAAAGCGGAACAATATCTTGCAAAGTTTGAATATCCGTGGGAAGCGTTGGCAGGGCTGAAAGATTTTATTATATCCTGCGGTGCGGCATTGGACGAAAATTACAATGAGATCAGACCGCAGGTCTGGGTACATAAGACGGCAAAAATTGCGCCGACGGCTTATCTTGGCGCTCCTTGCATTATCGGGGCGGATACGGAAGTTCGGCATTGTGCATTTATCCGCGGAAGCGCGCTTATCGGAGACGGCTGTGTGGTCGGAAATTCGGTGGAATTGAAGAACGCGGTCTTATTTGATTGTGTACAGGTCCCTCATTTCAATTATGTGGGCGACAGTATTCTCGGGTACCGTTCGCATATGGGTGCGGGTTCGGTAACGTCCAACATAAAGTCGGATAAGTCGCCGGTGGAAATGCGGGTCGGTAGTGAAAAAATCCGCACGGGTTTAAAAAAATTCGGGGCGATGCTCGGCGATTTTGTCGAAGTGGGATGCAACAGTGTGCTGAATCCCGGAACGGTCATCGGCCGCCATACGAACATTTATCCGCTGTCGGCTGTACGCGGTTATGTCCCTGCGAACAGCATTTACAAGAAAGCGGATGAAATTGTGATCAAAAAATAAGAAGAGTGTAAGGAAAGTAATATAATGGGACGATATTTCGGAACAGACGGATTCCGCGGTGAGGCAAATAAGACGCTCACGGCGGAACATGCATATAAAGTAGGAAGATTTTTGGGGTATTATTTTAATGAGCTCAGACGCCGCCGCGGCGATGAACTTCCCGCGCGCATTGTGATCGGGAAAGACACGCGCCGTTCGAGCTATATGTTTGAATACATTCTCGCTGGCGGGCTTGCCGCGTCCGGCGCGGATGCCTATATCCTGCATGTTACGACGACGCCTTCGGTGGCTTATGTTGCGCGCGTGGATGATTTCGATTGCGGGATCATGATCTCGGCGAGCCACAATCCTTATTATGACAACGGGATCAAACTTATCAACAGCAACGGCGAAAAAATGGACGAAAAGACCATTTCGCTCGTGGAAGATTATCTGGACGGAAAGCTGGAGCTTTTCGGCGAAAAGATGGACGAGATCCCGTATGCTTTGCGCGAGAACATCGGTAAAACCGTGGATTACGCGTCAGGGCGAAACAGATACATTGCCTATCTGATTTCGATCGGGATGTATTCGTTTAAGGGAAAGCACGTCGGGTTGGACTGCGCCAACGGGTCGGCATGGAACATTGCCAAATGTGTGTTTGAAGCACTCGGGGCAAAAGTTTCGGTGATCAATGCGGAGCCGAACGGCCTGAACGTCAATAAAGACGCCGGTTCCACACATATAGAGGGCTTGTGCAGGCTTGTAAAAGAAAAGGGGCTGGATGTCGGGTTTGCCTATGACGGCGATGCGGACAGGTGCCTTTGCGTGGATGAAAACGGGAATGTCGTAGACGGGGATCAGATCCTGTATATCTACGGAAGGTATATGAAAGAACGCGGAAAACTCGTTACCAATACCATTGTTACGACGGTGATGAGCAACCTCGGATTGTATAAGGCTCTGGATGAAGAAGGGATCGATTACGTCAAGACGGCGGTCGGGGATAAGTACGTATACGAATATATGCAGCAGCATGGCTGCCGGCTGGGCGGAGAGCAGTCGGGACATATCATATTTTCCAAATATGCTACGACGGGCGACGGAATTCTGACGAGTCTGAAAGTGATGGAAGTCATGCTGGCAAAGAAGCAGACGCTTTCGCAGCTGGCGGCGCCGGTCCATATTTATCCGCAGGTAGTCATGAATGTACGCGTGGAGGATAAAGAAGCCGCACAGAAGGATCCGGATGTGCGGGCGGCTGTTGCGCGTGCAGAAAAAATTCTCGGAGACGACGGGCGAATTTTGGTCAGAGAATCGGGAACGGAACCGCTCGTGCGCGTAATGGTGGAGGCTAAGACGAAAGAAGATTGCGAAAAGATCGCAAACGGCGTCGTTGAAGTGATCAAAGAAAAAGGATATACAATTTAGGCTGGATATGTGCGGGATCGTAGGATATACGGGCAGCAGACAGGCGGCGCCTGTTTTGCTGAACGGTTTGGAAAAATTGGAATACCGGGGTTATGACTCTGCAGGGATTGCCGTCCGCGGCGACTCGGGAAAAATAACTTTGGTCAAGGCGAAGGGCAGACTGAAAAACCTGATCGAAAAAACAGACGCGGGCAGGACGGTTTTGGGTACCTGCGGGATCGGGCACACGCGCTGGGCAACCCACGGCGAGCCTTCGGAAGTAAACGCGCATCCGCATTTCAATGATGAAAAGACGATCATCGGCGTTCACAACGGCATCATTGAAAATTACACGGAGCTTCAGCAGAAGCTCCTCAAGTCCGGTTACACGTTTTATTCGCAGACAGATACCGAAATAGCGATCAAACTGGTCGATTATTATTATAAAAAATGGAAAAATCCGCTGGACGCGCTCGCAAGTTTTATGCTCCGCGCGCGCGGGTCGTATGCTTTGGCGATCTTGTTCGGCGACTATCCGGGCGAGATCTATGTGGCGCGAAAGGACAGCCCTCTGATCATCGGAGTGGGCAAGGACGAAACTTTTCTGGCTTCCGATGTTCCTGCGATCCTCAAATACACGCGCGACGTGTATTATATCGGGAATATGGAGATGGCGCGGCTGCAGAAAGGCAAAGCGGATTTTTATGACCTCGATAAAAACGAAATAAAGAAAGAACTCGTTCATGTTACGTGGGATGAAAAGGCGGCGGAACGCGGCGGCTTCAAACATTTCATGATGAAGGAGATCCATGAACAGCCTGCCGTTGTGCGCGATACGGTGCGTTCTGCCGTGCACGGAGATGCGATCGATCTCGCACAAATCGGACTGACGGACGAAAAGATCCGTTCTTTTGAGGAGATCCAGATCGTCGCCTGCGGTTCGGCTTACCATGCCGGTGTGGTAATGCAGTATGCAATCGAAAGCGTGGCAAGGATCCCCGTGCGAGTGGAACTTGCTTCGGAATTCAGGTACCGTGATCCCATTTTGACGTCGAAAACATTGGTAATCGTCGTCAGCCAATCGGGGGAAACAGCGGACAGTCTTGCGGCTCTTCGCGAGGCAAAAGCGAGAGGCGTGCAGACGCTTGCCATTGTCAACGTTGTCGGTTCGTCCATTGCGCGAGAGGCGGACATGGTGTTTTATACCAAAGCGGGGCTGGAGATCGCCGTCGCAACGACGAAGGCTTACAGCGCTCAGCTGGCTGCCGGATATCTGATTGCAGTGCAGTTTGCTTACGCGCGCGGCAAGATCGGAAAAGAGCGCTATGAATCGCTGATCGCACAGATCGGGGAGTTGCCCGATGAAATTTCTTCCGTACTGGAAAAAAAGGAAGAAATTCAGAAATTCGCAACGAAGATCGCAAACAACAAGGATATTTTCTTTATCGGCAGGGGCATGGATTATGCGGCAAGCCTGGAAGGAAGCCTGAAACTGAAAGAGATCAGTTATATTCATTCGGAAGCATATGCCGCCGGCGAACTCAAACACGGGACCATCAGTCTGATCGAGCAGGGTACGCTGGTGATCGGCGTGCTTACCCAACAGGATCTTTTGGAAAAAACACTCAGCAATATGGTGGAAGTGCAGAGCCGCGGCGCTTATCTGATGGCACTGACGTCTTCCGGAAATTATTTTGTGGAGGACAAGGCGGACTTTACCGTGTATGTGCCCAAGACGGATCCGCTCTTTACGGCGAGCCTTTCCGTGATCCCGTTGCAGCTTCTGGCGTATTATGTGAGCGTTGCGCGAGGCCTGGATGTGGATAAGCCCAGGAATCTTGCGAAAAGTGTTACGGTGGAATAAGAAACAGTTGTGTTACTATGCGGAGAAATTTATGAGGAAAGGGCGATTAAAAGAACGGGATAACATCGTGATAGCGATCTGCGACTTTTTGGCCGTAACGCTGTCTATGCTGATCTCGATGCTCATTGTACACGGAGAAATCATCTGGGCGTGGGATCTTTTATATTGGTATCTTTGCAATATTGCAACGGCGGCCGTCTTTTTTCTGGCATTCCGCCTTTATTCGATGTCTTTGCGTTCGGTCGGTATCTTTGATACGCTGAAAGTTCTTGCGGCAAACCTTTGTATCCTGGGCGTAAACATCATATATATTTTCTTTTTTAAACAGGTTTGCGGGGTACGTACTTGTATTCTGTATGCGATCATGCTGACCATACTGGTGCTTTTGATCCGTTTTTCCAAGCGTATTTACGTGGCGTCGAAGTATATGGTCAATAAGGGCGACGAACAAAAGATAAGAGCCATGATCGTTGGCGGCGGCGATGCCGGCACCATGCTCATCCGTGAGATACAGACGACGAATAAAATCGATTACAATCCCGTGTGCATCGTCGATGACGATCCTGCAAAACAGGGAAAGAGCATTTGCGGGGTCATGGTCGTGGGTACGACGGCGGAAATCAAAGAATTGGCGGAAGAATATGAGATCAAAGAGATTTTGATCGCCATGCCGTCCGTTCCGAAGAAGAAGATCCAGGAAATTTTTGATATCTGCAAATTGACGAAATGCAAGGTCAAAATTTTACCCGGACTTTACCAAATCGTCAGCGGAGCGGCAAGTGTTTCGTCGCTGCGCCCGGTGCAGATCATTGATCTTTTGGGCAGAGAGCAGATCAAAGTAAATCTTGACGAGATCGTGGGGTACATCGAAGGCAGAGTCGTTCTGATCACGGGCGGCGGCGGGTCGATCGGCAGCGAGCTTTGCCGTCAGATTGCGGGACATCATCCGAAACAGCTGATCATTCTGGATATTTATGAGAATAATGCATATGATATCGAACAGGAGCTCAAGCGGTGTTTTCCGAAGCTGAATTTGCTTGTACTCATTGCAAGCGTGCGGGATAAGGGCAAAATGGAAAACGTATTTGCCGAATATCGCCCGGAAATCGTGTTCAATGCGGCTGCACACAAGCATGTGCCGCTGATGGAGACAAGCCCGAACGAAGCGGTCAAAAACAACGTGATCGGTACGCTGAATGTAGCCAAATGTGCGGACAAGTACGGTTCGAAAGTATTTGTTCAGATCTCGACGGACAAGGCCGTAAACCCTACCAATGTGATGGGTGCGACCAAGCGGATTTGTGAAATGATCATCCAGACGATCGGCAGGCACAGCAAAACAAATTTTGTGGCGGTGCGGTTCGGAAATGTGCTGGGCTCGAACGGTTCGGTGATCCCGCTGTTTGAAAAGCAGATCGCCGAAGGCGGGCCTGTAACGGTTACGCACAGAGATATTATTCGGTATTTCATGACCATTCCCGAAGCGGTTTCCCTCGTTCTGCAGGCGGGGGCCTATGCGAAAGGCGGTCAGATCTTTGTGCTGGATATGGGAGAACCGGTGCGTATTTATGATCTGGCATGCAACCTGATCCGACTGTCCGGCCTGGAACCGAACGTTGACATCGAGATCAAGTGCACGGGGCTGCGTCCCGGCGAGAAGCTTTTTGAAGAAAGGCTGATGGACGAAGAGGGCATGCAGACCACGGCGAATGGGTTGATCAACATTGCAAATCCCATCGATATCGACGAGGGTTTTCTTTGGTCAGAATTGGATAAACTATATACGGCGGCCTATGAAGAATCCGATCAGATAAAAAGTTTACTGGCCGAGCTTGTTACGACTTATAAACCGCAGAACTGATGGCGGCCGGCAATAATTTTTCAAGCAAAGGAGAGAATTCCTATGGAAAATCAACAATATATGATCACTGCGGGAGATGTTTTTCACGTGATTTTAAAACGGATCTGGATCGTGGTCATTATAACGCTTGCCTGCGCGCTTGCGCTGTTTTGTGTCGTGCAGTTTTATTACAATAGTTCTCGCCAGAGCTATGTAGCGAAATATTATATTTCTTTCCCCGGACTCAAATCCGAAAACGCGCAGAGCTTATATCCGGACGGAACAGTTTTCCGTATTCAGGATCTTGTTTCGTATGATGTTCTGAATGAGATCAAACAGGATGCGGGCGGAAAATTCAACTCCGTGGATGTTCTTGACATGACCGAAAACGGCGGCATTACGATCACGCAATCGGATTTATCTTCGTCTCAGGCAGAGTCCGGAGCGGATCTGGCTGTTACACTTACCGTTTCGGCTGCATATTTTTCCGATTCGAAGCAGGCACAGAATTTTATTGCCGCCGTGGCAAGTTATCCGGTCATGCACGCACAGCAGCTGGTTGCGGATGCCGCTTATGAAACGTATCTGGATAATTATCAAAACAGCGATGTCAATACGTATGCAGAAAAGATCGATTTTCTGGTATCGCAGCATAAATACCTGTTGGATATGTATGACGTGATCATCGCGGCAAAAGGGGCGTATTATACCGTGTCTTATACGGATGACCTCGGAAATATTGTTACGGGGACTCTGGATTTGTACCGTACACGCTGCGATGCCGTTTTTAACGAAAAAATTCAGACATCTGTTCAAGATGAGCTGGAAGCTAAGGCATATATTTATGATTTTAACTACTACCAGAGCGAGGCACAGAGCAGGAAAGAAATTTTGCAAAGCAAGATCAATAATATGTCCATCCAATTGGGAACATACAATCAGCTCATTAACGATCTGAAAGAAAACAGCGGGAGCTCGGAACTGATTTCCAGTATTGTGAGTAAAGCGTCCCTGTTGGCGGAAGAACAGTCCTTATACGAAGTGGAACTGAAACAGATTGAAGACAATCTGGCGCTTTCGGAAGAGGAGGTCGCGCAGCGCAACAAAACTTTTGACGCCAAACTTGCCTCTTACAGCGATCAGCTTCAGCAGCAGACGCAGATCTTTAAAAAGGTTTGTACGCAATATTTTGCGCAGGAATCCTATTTCAACATGCAGAGTAAGATGGCAGTAACGGGCGGGGTGAGCCCTGTCGTCGCAGTGCTTGGCGGCCTG
>CASEWU010000082.1 GCA_949291725.1 uncultured Bacillota bacterium | reverse complement strand
TATATTGATATAACTAATCAAACTGAAATAAATAGGTTATATAAATTTGTAGAAAAAAGATATTCGTTCCTTGATATTATCATAAATAATGCAACAATTACCCCCGTGGGAGCCGTTGACAAAACTGTAATTGCTGATTGGGATAAAAGTTATTCGGTTAATTTGAAAGCCCCCGTAATGTTAATACAAAAATTTTTACCGCAGATGAAAGCAAAAAATCGAGGAACGATTGTTTTTGTTTCTTCTTCGGGAGCATCTCCCTATTTGGGTGCTTATGAGGTATTAAAAACGGCACAAGTTGAATTGTGCAATACATTGACTTATGAACTTGAAAATTCTGCTATAAATACTTTTACAATTAGCCCCGGTCTGGTACAAACTGAAACAGCACAAAAAGCCATAGAAATTGTGTCAAAAAATATGTAATTTATGGAGAATAAATTCAATTTACGTTATAAGCGCTCCACCAAATCAAAATAATCCGAACCTTTTGATTTCAACCGATCGGTTCGGTTTTTTTATTATCGGAAACAAAAATTCGGGGCTTGCGGATATTCCGCAAGCCCCGAAATGCTATTCTCCCTCACACATACCGATTAAATCAAGCAAAGATTCGTATGCCGACATACGCTGTGCTTCCTTTTTAGAGTTTGAATCATTACAGAACGGTCTGCCGTTTTCTTTGACAAAACATTCGCAACTCCATACCGCACTCCCGTTCTCATCATAGTCTTGTCTGAAAGTATAAAGCGGTTTTGTTATCAACTTTTTCTGATAAAGCTCGTTTAATTGCCTTATGGATTGGTTTTTATCGGGATCGCCGACGGCTTCCAGGATCGGATCGATGACATCTCCCCTCATCTTAAGCCATCCGTAAAAGCATTCGGCACATTTTTCCCGTGCCTCCGCATTATTATTTCCGTACCCGTTAAAATATTCCCGTTCAAAAACCAATTGACATTTATGAAACCCTTTGCCGTTTTCATGGCCCCCCGCATGCGGTTCTCCGACAGTTGTTTCGACGGCATTCAGATATTGATAATGCGGCAATTGTCCTCTGTTTGTCTGAAACCATTCCTGCACCATTCCCACATAATTCTGATTGTTTTCCAAATCATTCTCAAAATATGATTCGAAATCGATCATGGACTCAACAACCTGAGTAATCGTATCCATATTCCAATCGCAATCCAGAGCAACGGCCCCGACGATCGCTTCAAACAAATCTTCCTTAACGGATGTGCTGTCTTGCCTGTTTTGCTTTGTATCTCCTTGGCCCATGATCAGATAATTTTGAAAGCCGAGCGAATCCATCGCCTTTGACAGGGCTTGTTTTTTTACCAGGTCTTGTTTGATATCGGTAAATTTGCCTTCGCCGTATCTCGTTTGAAAATGTTTCGGATTTCGGAGCTTAAACTCCGACCATTCTTTATCTTCCGTAATAACACCAAAATGCTCCATCATAATGCGAACAACCGCAAAGTCCAATGCCTTATCTCCGATAAATTCCAAAACTTCGTTGTTTTGTCCGCCATGTTCTTCGGAATATGATTTTCTGATAAAGGCCTGTTGCAACAGATCCTTATTTTTAAATTCATAACCGATAGTTTTCTCAATTTTGCAAAAATCCGACATAAAAAAAACTCCAAGGTCAAAAATTTTACTTGGAGAACAAAAAAGACCTGCTGAGAGCAGTATACCCCCCGTCCCGCAGGTCTGATAAGTCAAAATAACAATTATAAATCAACCCGACTTACTGCCTTCCTTGGCCCACCCGAAAAGCCTTTGGAAAATGCAGTTAGTATTGCTAATTTATATTTGGTATTTTAATCGATCGGCCTGTCTCCAAATATATTGACATTATAACACATAAAAACTGAAAAAGCAACTGCAGAATAAATTTTTTTCAGACTTGCGAGGCCTTGTGGAATTTTTGCAAGACCTCGCAAGTTTTTCCTGAAACTTTTTATACTCTGCACAGCTTTTGATCCCTTTGAACACCCGTCTTTCCCCTTCCTTGAAGGAAAGACGGAACATTAATCGGCAAGGACCTCCAATACACCTGCCATAACAAGGATTTCATAATTTTTGGTAACGTCTTCACCTCGGGAATTACAGACGGAGACTTCCGAAACTTTATTGAGAACTTTTCCGATGTCCGTAATGCTGCCGTTTGTCTTTACGGAAAGTTCCTCTCCGTCCGCCAAAGTGCCGCGTGAAATCCAATACCCGCTGTTTGTAAGCGGCGTCCCGTCATATATTTTTGTTTCGGACATCGTACTGATCGTGATCTTGCGGCGGCTGACCATCAATGAATTTTCCATCTCATAATGGATGACAAATTCATCTGTCCTGTCCCGTCCGCTTTGGTCGGTAATGGTATACGGCAGCGACTCTATGACAGACGCGTCCAGAACTCCTGCATCCACCAAACAGACGCCCGCCAACGACAAATCCAGTTGAAATCCTGAAGGCAAACCGCTGACGGTATACTCGTCGGACCCGTACATCAACGGCGTCCCGTCATAATATTTCTGCAAACTGTACGGCTGAACCGTGATCACCATTTCACTGACGACCCTCAGTTCTCCCGTAACGTAACGGAAACGTATCCCTGTTTCACGCCTGCCGTCCGGCGTATACAACTCAAATTTCACAATTTGACTGAAGGAAGTTCCGATCTCCGTCTGACTGCCGCTGAACTGCGCCGAATATGTATAGCCGTCCTGCAAAAGTTCACGGAAATAATATGCGTTATCACCCGCACACCCGACAACGGTCTCCGGGTACAGCGGGCTTCCGTCGTATTGTTTTATCTCATCCGCAGGACAGATCCATATCTCGCCCGGTTTTCCTTCGATCCCCGAACCGCCTCCGAACACAGGCCCTGCACCCGTAACTTCTACCTGCACCCATCCGAACCCGTCGATGTAAACCTCTGCCCACGCATGCGCATTATCGGCGGTGATCTCCGTCCATGTGCCAGCCGCCGTTTCTCCCGCATACCCGATCGTATAGCGCGCAGGGATCCCCAAGGTTCGGTACAACATCACTGCCGCACTCGCAAAATGCTGGCAAATCCCCTCTCTGTAATCCCGCAAAAAGCTGACCACCACATCGCTTTCCCGATTCAGCATTGAGTTATATTTAAGATTGTAAGTTGCTGCATTCTGAATATAATTCGCAACCTTCTTCACGATATCGGGATCGTTTCTGTCAAAACCTTGCTGTTCGATCACGGTATTCAGGTAAGCCCGCGTAGATCCCGGCACAAAAGTATAATTCTGCCGCACAAATGCCCTGTACGCCATTTCTTCCGCCGCATACGCTCCGCTGTTTGCCGCCGTTTTGCCGTCCGAAACATAATCATAAACATAGTACTTTAAACGGATGCTTTTGCTGACATCTCCCTGATAAAGCACATCGCTCATCTGGATCTCATAATCATATTCTCCGCCTGCCAGATAGTACGGAAGCACATAATCGCCGCCCAAAAACTCGATCTCAATGTCGGAAGCGCTTCCGCCAGTCTTCTGCAATGCCATGCCCGGCAGATAGTTCATACTGTAGGTATTTTCCAGCCAAGCGCCGTAGCTTTCCGCCTGCTGCCAATCCCTGCCCGTATAATCTCCGAAGCTCATCAGCCGCAAATATACCATGCCGCCCGCTTGGGAATTTACCTTCAGAGCGACCGAAGCCGCACCGCCTCCGCCGCCCTGACCGGAGCCGCCGCCTTCGCCGCCCTGACCGGAGCCGCCGCCGATTTCGCCACCGCCTTCGCCGCCCTGACCGGAGCCGCCGCCGAACTGTCCGCTCGTATCCAGGTTTCCTCCCTGTCCTTTATAATCCGACCAGGTTATTTCCAGCAATCCGTTGATATAGCTGATCGTATAATTATCCGTCGTTTCCGTGCCGTCCTGCCGATAGATCTCCACTTCCTGCACATTCTGTTTCATCCCGATATCCATGATATACGTGCTTTTTGCCGTATGCGTATATTCGCCTTCCGCCAGAGGATACCTGCTGATCTCCGAAATTTCATGACCGTTGTCGCTATGCACTCTTCCGTCGAACGGCCAGGAATTGCTGTTCGTTTCGATCACGATCGGACGGGGATTCACTTTCAATGTACCGAACCGACACAATACCCGTACCACGGCCGTAACATCTGCTCCGGCAACACTTGTTACCTTGTACGAAATGCTGTTTTCCGACTCACCGACATCGGTCTGCGTTCCGACACACGAAACCTCGACGGTATAAGTATCGGGCAGCGTATTTTTCAAAGTATAATCCGCACAGGTAAGAGGCGTACCGTCATATATCTTTTCCGCACTGCCCGTTATGATCTCCAACTGTCCTTCCGGTATCTGCACGGTAAGGATCCCGTAGTTTTCTCGGATCTCATAATTAGAAGTAACGTCGCGCCCGTTTTCCAAAATACGCACTCTTTCGATCGTATTTTCGCTCTGCCCGATCTCCGTCTGCGACCCGGAATACAGAACATCCGCCTTTTGTCCGTTCACCAAAGCAGAAAACAAACCTTTTACGGGAACGATCTCGCATGCGTGCTTTGTCAAAGGCGTACCGTCATACATTTTTTCGGCGGAGAATGTTACTACGCTGATGGGACGGGGCAGAACTTCAATGATGCCTTCCGCACAGGAAATCGAATAATTAAAAGTTATATCCCGACCATTTTCAAAAATGCGGACGGAATCCTCCACTATGACATTTGCAACTTTGCCGACGTCCGATCTGGATCCCTCCGTTTTTAACGTATAGGTATGCCAGGACAGCAAACCTTCCTCGCCGCTCTCTCTTTGCGCTGTTGCACTCATCAGATGCACAGGGGTTCCGTTATAATAGACCGATTCGCTTGCTGCCGTAAACAACACAGGGCGCGGCGTAACAACGAGGTCTCCCTTCACAACCGTTACCGAATAATCGAACGTTTTGTCAGCGCCGTCGGAGTTATAGATAATAATGTTTTGCAATCCGCATTGACTTGTGCCGACGTCCGTCTGCGATCCGCTCGATTCATAGTACAGGGAATGCCCTCCGACAATGGCAGGCGTGTACTCCGACGAAACCCTAACGTTTTCCGAAACGAGCGGCGTACCGTCATACACTTTTTCCCTGCTTTCCACCTGCAAAACGATCGGGCGCGGCGTAACTTCCAAAATGCCCGGATTTTGGCTGATCTCATAATCGCCGCTGATATCCGCGCCGTCTCCATCAAATACGCTGAATTGAAGTTTGTTTTCCACCGTCCCGACATCTTTTGCTACAGAAATCGGAACCGTTCGGATAACATGCCCCTCTATCCATATGTAAGGGCTTTCCTTTGATACGGCAAATTCATTCATAAAATGCGTCTGCCCGTCGTAAACCCAGACACCCGAAGCAATATCCGCCGTAACAGGGCGGCGCAGAACGCGCAGTGTCCCCGTTTTTATCGATATCGAATAATTGAATGTTACATCTCTTTCGCCTTCCGCGATCTCCACGTCCGCAACGGTGTTAAAAGATTCTCCCGCATGTGTTCGCTCCCCAACCATTTCTACGGATATGGTATGACCTTCCGCAAGCGCAGGCCCGTAATCACAATACACCGCAAAATCGCCGCATAGAAGCGCCGCAGCGTCATACACTTTTTCCGCACTGCCCGATTCCACCAAAATCGGGCGCTGCAGCACCGTAAGCGTGCCTGTCGCATACGTTACCGCATAATTTTTCGTAACGTCCTTTTCACCTTCGCGCACATAAAAACTCTGCACGGAATTTTCCGAACTGCCCACATCCGTCTGCGATCCCGCATTGACGGAAATTCCCGTATGGCCTTGCACGAACGCGGGTCCGTACTCACAGCTCAACGTAAACGCATCGGAAGAAAGCGGTTTGCCGTCGTAAATCTTTTCTGCGCTGCCCGCCGTTACGGTGATCGGACGAGGCAGTATTTCCAGATCGCCCCACGCATAGGAAAGACTGTAGTTTTCCGTAACATCCCTGCCGCTTTCATCGTATATACGTGCCTGCACTACATTTTCTGCATTTCCCGCTTCCGTTACCAGCGTTGCGGAAATCGTCTTTGCCGTATCGCCCTGTGCCAGGGAATAACTGCTGTCGGGCGAAACGCTTATGCCGCCTTCAGAATGCGCCTTTCCGTCATAGATCCAGCTGTTGTCTGACGAGCGCAAAAGGACAGGCCGTTTTATGATCTCCAATCTCCCATACGTATAAGAAATGTCGTAATTTTGCGTAACGTCCTTCTGATTTTCATCCGAAATACAGATCGTCGTTCTATTTTCACTGATCCCTGCATACCGCACGGTATACGGAACCGAAACCGATGCCGTGTGCCCTTGCAGGAGTCCTTCCGTTTCGCTTGCGTCCGCTACTATGAATTGATTGTCGGTATGCTCCAGCCCGTCATACATCCATGTACCGCCGCCCGTCGTAACGGATACGGGACGCGCATCTATATGCAAAATGCCCGCATCATAAAACACGGAATAATTATCCGTTACCTCACGTTCTTTGTCCCAAACGGCAAAGCGTATCAGGTTCTGCGTATCGCCCGCGTTTTCCGCCGCGCAAAGCTGTGCAATTTCGATCGAATGCCCTTCCAAAAGTCCGCTTCCGTCCTTCGCGTCCTGCACGCGGTACTCCCCGCACACAAGCGGCTCACCGTCATACAATTTTTCAGCGTCGCCCGTCTCGATATACAGCGGACGTTTTTCCACCGTCAGCTTTCCCGGAGTGATCTCAATCGCATAATTATCCGTTACATCCAGTCCGCTGTCTTCCCTGACGACACGAAGCTTCGGGATGTTCTCCGTCTCACCGGCCTCCGTTCGCTGTGCGCTAAATGTTGCCACCAGCCTGTCGCCCTCTGCCAAAGGAGTTTCTTTGGACAACTCATACCCGTCAAACATCAGGGGCGTTCCGTCATAGACACCGCTTTTGTTCTGAACCGCAACCGTGATCTTTCTCTGTTGAAAGCCGATTGTTGCCGACACAGGCTGAAGATCATAGCAATCGGTTACATCGTTACCTTGCGAATCCCGTACCAAAACTGCTTCCCGCACGGGAATAACGGTCGTTTCCTGTGCCGACAGATCGCCGTAAATAAAACGGGAACAGGAAATTGTGTCCGAATACGCGAGATCCGCCGAGACGTTCGGAGTATCCCCGTAGCCCACCGTTGCTCCCTCCGCGCGGACTTTTGTTTCCTTCGGCAAAACGGAAAACGAATATTCTTTCCCGTAGCGCCATATCCCGAAAGGGCCTTCCGCTTTGGCACGCACCCGATATTCCCCGACGCGTACGGGAAAATCTTCCGACCAGTTTTCCGACCCGTTTCGCGCAAATTCGTAATGCACGTCCGCAAAAATTGCGTCCGCTTCGTAACTGATCGCTTCTCCGTAACACACTGTTTCGGGACAAGCGGCAACGTCATAGACCATTCCGCGGATCCCGACAAGGACAGAGATTGCCGCCGCTATGAACGCCAGTATCGCGATCCATAAAAATCGGTAACGTTTTATGAAATTGAGAACGGCCGCATATTTTTTTACTTTGCGGCGATATTCTTCGTACAGCAAACCCCTCTCCTTTTTATAGTAAAAGTAACATTGTATTGCACACGTAATTTTTTGTCGCGTATCAGGCCATGACCTGCAAAATACCGCTGACAAGTATCAATTGATAGTTTCCCGTTACGTCGTTGCCCGCCTCATCCGTAATGAGCACATCCGCAACAATATTTTCGCTCCGCCCCGGCTGCGTCTGCGAACCTTCCACTCTGACCGCTATGGATTGACCGTCCGCCAACGCTTCCGCTTCGTTCTCGATCGTGTACCCGGCATCCCGCAAAGGAGTCCCGTCAAAAAATTTCTGATTGCTGTTTGCAATGATCGTAATCGGGCGGGGAAGTATTTCCAACTCTCCGCATTCGCGGTTGACCTTATACACATCCGTAACGTCTTTCCCTGTCTCATCCACAATACGTATGGTAAAAGTATTCAAGACCTTACCCACATTCACACAGCTGCCCGTAGCGATAAGAGTTTCTATCCGATGACCGTATAAAAGTTCGCCCACCGTTTCGCACATGTTCTGCGTAAGCGGTATGCCGTCGTAAACTTTTGTTGCGCCCTGCGTCTTTATTGTGATCTCCTGCAGATATACCTGCAATTTCCCCGCCGCAAAACGTATGTTATAGGTATCCGTAACGTCTTTCCCCGTCGGATCATACAGGCAAAAGGATCGGACAGATGTCAGGGAAATTCCCGCATCCCTCCGGCTTCCCGTAACTTCCGCCGTATAATAAAATCCCCTTTGCGTGAGCTCGCTCAGCCCCTGCAACTGCCCGGACGGATAGAAAGTGGTTACGCCATCGTATTTCCTGTATTCCGTAACGGGGCGGATCACCAAGTCAAAATTATTCTCCGAACCGCCGCCTTGCTGCCCTCCCGTTACTTCCACCTGGATCCATCCGACGCCGTCCAGATACACTTCCGCCCATGCGTGCGCCAGGTCTGCCGTGATATCCGTCCATTCATACGCCGACAACTCGGCAGCATAACCGATCGTATAGCGCGCAGGGATCCCCAACGCGCGGTACAACATGACCGCCGCACTCGCAAAATGCTGACAGATCCCCGACTTATATTGACTGAGAAAACTTACGACTATATCGGTCTGGCCGTCCAGCGATTTGTCATACGCAAGATCATATTCAGCCGCACCTCGGACATATTCCGCCACCAAACCGATCAACGACTCCGTATCCCCTTCCAGATGCTGTTTTTCGATCACAGTATTGAGGAACTCGCGCGTGGATGCAGGCACCGATAAATAGTTCTGCCGCACATAGTCGGCGTATTGTTTTTCCTGTTGCGCATACGCGCCCAAAGAAGCGGACAGCCATCCGTCTGAAAGAAAGTCATAGGAATAATAATACATTGCGTATTCGGAAGAAGTGTCTCCCGTATAAACGACATCGTTCCCCTGCACCGCATAATTGAGCAAAGCGGCATCCGGATAATAGGGCAAAAGATAATCGTTGCTATTGGGTCGGATCTTCATTTCCAAACTTGTATATCCTGTATTTTTCAGCGAAATGCCCGTCAGGTAATTCATTCCGAAACCGCCGGGCAATGTATTATCATACGCCGCTGCCTGTTCCCAGCCTGCTCCGTTGTAATCGCCGAAACTCATCAGGCGCAGATAAACTTTTCCGTCCTCTTCCGCATAAACCTGTGCAGCGGGGATATCCGTGTTTTCCGCAACCATTCCGGAGCCTATATTTCCGCCCGCATTCAGATTTGCACCGTCGCCTTTTCCGCTTTCCGTTCCGCCCGTTTCGCCTGTTCCGCTGCCCCGTACGACAAGTGCCCCTTCCTGCAGCTTGATATCATAATTGAAGGTAAGATCCGTGCCGTTGTTCTGCAACCGCACTTCCGAGATCGTGTTGGAGCTTTCCCCAACTTCCGTCCGCTCTCCCGATACAACCACTTGCAGTCTGTGTCCTGCTACAGGCTGCGTCGCGGAAACGACTTCCCAATCGCCGCAAACCAAAGGCGTTCCGTCGTAATTTTTCGACGCACTGCCCGAACGAATCGTCAGTGTGCGAGGCGTTACCGTAAGCTCGCCGTTAAAAAAAGTAAAGGCATAGTTAGCCGTTACGTCTCTCTCTCCGTCTTTTATGACAATTTCCGAAACATAATTCTCACTGATCCCCGCATCCGTCTGCGCGGCCGGAAGAACCACTCTTTCTATACTATGCCCTTCCAATAATCCGGTTTCGGATACGATCTGCCATTGCGGACAGGAAAGCGGCTCACCGTCATACATTTTTGTTGCCGAAGATGTAGACACCGATATGGGCCGCGGCTCAACGGTCAGTGTTCCGTAACGGTATTCGATCAAATAATTTCCGCTCACGTCCATGCCGCCTGCGTCTTTCACCTGCAAGGAAAAAGTATTTTCGCTTGTGCCCGCATCCGTGCAGGTTCCCGTAAATACCGCCGATATCTGCTGACCCGGCTGTAAATTTCCGGATACGAGTTCAAACTTCTCACAGGTATGTGCTTCTCCGTCGTAAACAAAACTTTCAGACGCAGAACTGACCACAAGTTTCGGCTTTCCGATATCCAACACTCCGCTCGCCGTCAGAATCAATAATACGATCAATACGGCCGCAAGGCCGAGCGCGAGCGAACTGAGCAGAAAAATCAGTTTTTTCCTCTTTTCCATAAGCACCTCCGCCGCTTTACACATTGCCCGCAAGGCGGCGAACCGCTTCCTTGCACTGCGGCATGCTTTCCTCTCCGAACAGCTCTTCCATGCGCAAACACAGCCTTTCCGCATTGTTCTTCAGATATACGGGATTCTGCATGCCCAGCTTGCGCATCACTTTCTTCGCCAAAATATCGTCCAGCGCTTCCAGTTCCTTTCCTCCGCAGCTTACGTACACCGCCACGTACTTTTCGATCTGTCGGCGGATACGGTTCCCGAACGTTACGCGGAATTTCTCGCTCATGTATTCGTCCAATTCTTCTAACCTGCGTCTGTTCCGCTCCGTCAGCCCGTATTCTTTTTCCGCTTCCTCTGCAAGCCTCTGAAAGTCTTTGCTGCGAATATGCTGCTCCTTCGCTTCCTCTGCTATAAACTCTTCCGATTTCCGCTCCAGATCCAATACCATCGCTCGGTCATACACTTTATCCGATATCGCAAACGTGCTGTCGTCGTTGTTCGCCGTTCCGATAAACCACATATTCTCAGGCAACTGTATATGCCCTTCTTCCAGCTGCTCCGGATCATCCTTCATGCTGTCGCTCACCACCGTCAGCTTCCTCTCTTCCGCCTTCGGCAGCTCCAGCAAAGACAAAAACTCCGCAAAATAATATTCCACCCGCGCTATGTTCATTTCGTCCAACACCGTGATGTACATCTCTTCGCTGTAATTCGCCTCGTACATCTTCTTCAATAAGTCCGTTTCGTTGAACCGCTTTGTGAATTCGTTATAATACCCGACTAGATCCGTCCGCTCTTTCCACATCGGCTGTACCGGCACCACCGTCGACGGATTCCCCAAAAACTCCCCGAACGCGTATGCCAGCGACGTCTTGCCTGTCCCTGACATCCCCTGCAAGATCATTATATGCGACACCGCCAGCCCCGCTATAAAACGACGAATATCCTCTTCTTCATAATATAATTTCAGCCTGCCTGCCGCATATGCGCGGAATTCTTCGCAGATCTCTCGCAGCGTCAGCCCTTCCGCATATTCCTTCCGCCGATACGACATCTTTTTCTCGTCGATACGGCTCAGCCCGTCAAACCGCTTCTTCCCTTG
>CASEWU010000081.1 GCA_949291725.1 uncultured Bacillota bacterium | reverse complement strand
TCTTTGATGTTCTTCAATATCTGCAACGTTTCGTCCATCGTGGTCGGTTCTACCAACACCTTCTGGAAACGCCGTTCCAAAGCACCGTCTTTTTCAATGCTCTGCCTGTACTCGTCGAGGGTAGTGGCACCGATACACTGTATTTCTCCGCGCGCCAACGCAGGCTTCAGCATATTCGCCGCATCCATCGAGCCGGCAGCCGAACCTGCACCTATAATGGTATGAATCTCGTCGATGAAGAGAATAATGTTCGGGTTCTTTTTCAGCTCGTTAAGTATGGCGCGGATGCGTTCTTCAAATTGTCCGCGATATTTTGTACCCGCCACAACCGAAGTCATATCCAGCGCAATCACCCGCTTGTCGAACAGTATACGCGACACTTTCTTCTCAACAATGCGCCGCGCAAGACCTTCAACGATAGCAGATTTACCCACACCCGGTTCGCCGATAAGAATCGGATTGTTCTTTTTACGCCGGCTCAAAATCTGCGCCAAACGCTCTATTTCCTTCTCACGGCCTACCACCGGGTCTAACTTTCCTTCCTCGGCAGCCCGCGTCATGTCAGTGCCGAAAGAATCGAGCGCAGGAGTGTCGTTATTCGGTTTCTTTTGCGAGGTCTGGGCAGACGACTGCTTTGCACCCTGCGAATAAAATCCGCCCTCGTTTCCCATGTTGTCCCGACGGCGTATTCCGTTATCCTCCTCATCGTCTTCGTCTTCTTCGAACGGAACTCCGCTTTGCGGTTCGGTTCTCGGAACCAGTTTGTCTATCAACTTTTGATAGCTCACGTTTTTCGTTTCCAGTATTTCTGCCGCTCTGTTCTTGCCTTCGCGCATGATAGCCAGCAACATGTGTTCGCTGTCAGCCATGTTTGCCTTTAACAGCCGTGCTTCCAATAAACTCATTTTCAATATTCTCGATGCGTTTTCGTTAAACGTTATGTCTTCAGAATAGCCTTCTGTAACAGATTCTTCACGCAGCATCACTTCCAAGCCGCTCTTTATTTCCTGCAAATCGATATACAAACTTTGCAACAAACCTACAGCTTTTCCTTCCCCTTCGCGAAGAATCCCCAACAGCAAATGTTCCGGACCGATATACGTGTTTCGCAACCGGTTGGCTTCCTCTTTGCTGTATGCGATAATGTCAGTCACTCTTTTTGTAAATTGGTTATTCATATAATGTAAATCCTCCTTCCAGCTTTGGTTTTTGCATTTCTCTGCAAAGATACATATTATAATAATAACTTTTATATATCTTGTTTTTTACTTACAAAATGTGTGCCACAAAATGATAAAATTCATGCGGTAGAAACATCCGACACTACCCATAGCGATACCCGACGCTTCCCATAGTGTCAGCTGACGTTAGCCGTAGCGTTTAAACTCGGATGGGTTTGCGCTTTTAAGCGGGTAAACCGACACTTTTTTGCGCAAAAAGTTTCGTATATCAGGTAAAAGTCGTACTTTAGCATGGTTTTTCTATAAGCCGCAGAGATTATTAAATTAATATTTTACTAAATGCAAGAACAAGATAGAATTATAAAAATCAACATCGAAGAGGAAATGAAGTC
>CASEWU010000080.1 GCA_949291725.1 uncultured Bacillota bacterium | reverse complement strand
CCCCCCCACTCCGCTTTATTTTTTACGGTACGCCCGACTGTACAGACAAATGGATAAAGTCGGGCGACCCGCCTATATGGAACCATGCCGCCGTCAGCAAATAATGTTGCTGACGGCGGCATCCGACTTGCATTTTAAAAAATTGTATCGCGGCGGAAAATATCCCGCCGCGGTACAATTTTAAACCCTTGCACATCTGTGCATGTCTTCATTTTTAACAGCTTTTATACACAATTTTTTCAATCTTTGGGGCGATACCTCGACAAAAAACTGTGCCGCACGCCTTGCGAATCATACTCGATGAGCGTATCTACATGCACATTATACGCGCTTCTGAAAATATTAATGTCGATGTTCTCGTTTTCTTTTTTCAGATCGGCGATCAGACGCTTCACCCGACGGCGTTTGGAATCCTCCTCATTTACCTCACAATTCTCCGTAAATTTGCAGGCGCAACGCAGAAAATGCAGATCTGCCGCATTTTTCCAACGGATGATATCTTCTTCGTGAACATAATAGAGCGGACGGATCAGCTGCATTCCCTTATGATTCGTACTCCAAAGTTTGGGAGGCATGCTCTGCATCTGCGCCCCGTACAGGATCCCCATCAGAATGGTTTCGATCACATCGTCAAAATGATGCCCGAGCGCGATCTTATTGCATCCGAGTTTTTGCGCTTCTTCATACAGATATCCGCGGCGCATCCTTGCACAAAGATAACAGGGATTTTTCTGAATTTCAAAAACGGCATCAAAAATCTGCGTTTCGAAAATATGCACGGGTATCTCCAATAACTTTGCATTGGATTCGATAAGTTCTCTGTTTTGCGGCGCATACCCGGGATCCATAACAATGAACCGCAATTCAAAATTTTTTTCGCCGTGCCTTTGCAGCTCCTGCATACACTTTGCCAAAAGCATAGAATCTTTGCCGCCGGATATGCATACCGCGATCCTGTCGCCTTCCTGCACGAGTTCATATTCCTTGATCGCTTTGACAAATCGGCTCCAGATCCCTTTTCGGTATGTCGTAATGATACTGCGTTCAATTTGCAGACAACGTTCCATTTATCTGTCCCCGAACGGCGTTTTATACAGCTTGATTCCCGTCCTCTCTTCCCAATTTGCAATCTTTTCCACGGTACACAAAGCCGTATCCGTTTCGCCGCGCACGCAGGCGATCAGCTGCGCACCGTTTCGGATGCTTTCCGCAATTTTTGCGGCGCCCGAGGCTATATACCAAAACCCGTCCTTTTCCGTAAGCGCGGGTTCGCCGTCCTCACTCCCGCAAGGCAACAGGCGCGACGGACAAATCTCATAGCGCGCGAAAGCTTTTCCGGACGTAAACAGCCTGTAATGCGCGGCTATATGCTCGGCTACCGTTTCGGGCGCAACAAACGACGTGTCGATCACATATTTATAATTTTCCATATCCTTGATATTCACATGGTATAAATGCGAATAGCGCACCATTTCACTCTTGCGACGGTCGGAAATAGAACGAACAGCTTCCTCCACACTCTTAAAAGGCTCGCTTTCGCGTCCCGCGTTCATGATCCGCTCCGCCGAGATCACGGCATCCGCCATCATATACACCGAAAAAGACGACGGAACAAAATGCCATGCCATGCGCGAATCGATGATCAGATCGATCGGCTCATTTTCCAATGCACGAAGCCCGTCGTCGATCTTTCCGTCGATCTCCGGATGTGTTTCCATATATTGATTGAGTTGCAGGGTCGTCATGCCCATTTCCGTTGCGATCTTCCGCTGGATCGTACCCGTCGAATACAGCTCCGCATGAAATTCCGCCGCCAGAATTTTCCCGACTGTCGATTTCCCGCTTCCAAGATCCCCCGCAAGTGATATTTTTATATTGCTCATAGCCCTTCTCCTTCGTCTTCTGAATACCCATCATTTTAACACATTCTGCATCGTTTGTAAACAAGAAATGCAAAAGCTATGCCCGCCGCATAAGAAAGTTTGCTCTCTCCTGCTTTTTTCTTGCCTGAAAATCATACCCCGTTCGGGCGAGGAAATCTTTTAAAACCCGAACACAAATTTCCGCCTTGATCGATTGTGCGTCCATTCAAACCGCACCCGTCTTTTGATTTATAAAAAAACTGCGGACAAGGTAAAACCTGTCCGCAGTTTTTAAACATTTGTTAAGCGTTCTCTTTTTCCCATGCCGCCGCCTTTGCTTTTGCAAGGCTGACGAGTTTTTCAGTAGGATAAGGAGATGTCTCACCGCCGATCCCATACAGGAAATATTTCCCGTTTTCCGAGACATACAAGATTTCTTCATACCCTGCGGGATCACCATAAACCCCGTGTGCCACTCTCTTGACTTCTGTCATTTCTGCCGTATCGTAAACTTTTTTGCCGACTGTTTTCTTCATCCTTTCTACCTCCGACTGATTTTTTCTGCCCATCGTTTCATGCCATATTTTATTCTGTATCTTCCGATACGATTCAAGTATAACACAGCCGCATAAAAAAAGCAAGAAATCAGAAAAAAACTATAAATAATAGTATTTTGTTTTTATTTTTCCGCAAAACGTAACATTTTTTCAAAAAATCATTAAAAAATACAATTACAAAACAAGAAATTAATAATACCGCGTAAAAATACGCGGTATTATCAGATTTTTCGACAATTTTTTTCAAAACTTATGGAAGTTGACTTTATTTTACTTATAAAGTTCTTTATAATGCGCGCATGCTCTGTAGTCAGCGCCTTCCAGATCTTTCGTACCGAATGCACTCCATGCATGCGGACGATAAATGTCTTTGTCATCGATATTGTGCAGCGCGACCGGCATACGGAACATACTTGCCAAGGTGATCAGGTCTTTTCCGACGTGCCCGTAAACAAATGCGCCGTGGTTCGCACCCCAGTTCGCCATTACGTTATACACGGATGAGAATGCGTTTGTATGATTCAGGCGCGGTACAAACCAAGTCGAAGGCCAGGTGCGGTCCGTCCTGTACAGAAGAGTCTTATTGACTTCTTCGGGCAATTCCACTGTCCAGCCTTCCGCAAGCTGCAGCACGTAACCAATGCCTTCCACCAGATTGACACGCACAAGCGTTACCGGCATTTCCCCTTTCGTCGAGAAAGAAGAGGAATATCCGCCGCCGCGGAAATAGCCGCGGTTCGCGGACGCCCATTCCGTTGCGCCCAACATCGCGTCAATATCTTTATCCGTTACTTCCCACCAGCGCTTCATGACTGAATTTCCGTTTTCATCCTTGCAGGCGCCCGTCGCGTCCAGTGCAGCCGCGCCGCTGTTGATCAGGTGCATAAACCCGTTCGCCGCACGCCCTTCCGGTTTCCAGCCCGTAACGCGCTCTACGGATGCGGGACTCCAATACGTTCTGACATCCGCAAAACAGCTTGCGCGGCCCGTCAGAAGATTGGAAAAGAGCATCGCAAGTCCGTTGCAGCCGTCGTTTTCCGTAGCAAGAAGCACGGGCGATTTCTTTCCGTTCCAGTCAAACGTACTGTTGAGAATTGCTTCGGCATAGTCGCCGTTGGGCTTATAATCCGTCCACATGCGCTGTCCTTGGAATCCGCCCAGGATCGCATTTCTGCCCAGCGCTTCTTCATGCCAGCCGATCTCATCCAGCTTCGGATTTCCGAGCATGATATCGCGGATGATCAGCGTCATCTTCGCGACAAACTCCCACTGCTCCTTTCTTTCTTTCGCCGTGAAATCTTTCTGCCCCCACGCCTCTCCGTTCCAGTCTTTGCCTTCTTTGCACTTTTCCTTGATCCATTTCAGCTCTTTTTCATATTCGGCCTTGTCGTAGATCCCGAGATCGATGCGGCGCAGGATCTCACTCATGTCTACCCATTCCGCACGCAGTCCGAAATATTTCTGCAAAGCGTTCGCGTCGCAGAAACTTCCGCCGATGCCCATCGCGATCGAGCCGATATTGACATACGCCTTGTTACGAATCTGTCCGACTGCCAGCGCACAGCGCGTAAAACGAATGATCTTCTCTTCCACGTCCGGCGTGATGCCTGTCATGTCCGCATCCTGCACGTCCTGACCGTAAATCGCAAACGCAGGCAATCCGCGCTGCGCATGTGCCGCCATCGCCGCCGCCAAATACACGGCACCCGGCCGCTCCGTTCCGTTAAAGCCCCAAACGGCTTTTGTCGTCAAAGGATCCAGATCCATCGTCTCCGTACCGTAACACCAGCAAGGCGTTACCGTCAGCGTTGCCGTAACGTTCTCTTTCTGGAATTTTTCAGCACAGCGTGCAGACTCCGCTCCGCCGCCGATCGTGCAATCGGAAATCACCACTTCCGCAGGCGTTCCGTCTTTATAAAACACATTTTCTTCTATGATCTTCTTGGCGTTCTTTGCCATATTCATCGTCTGTTCTTCCAGACTTTCGCGTATCCCCATCCATCTCCCGTCAATTACAGGTCTGATTCCGATTCTCGGTTTCATTTGATCACTCCTTTTTTTAATATTATATTTGCATAGATTGCTTCTTCCCCCGTCGCAACGACGGCAAATGCCTGTTTAGCGCGTTCATAAAACGCAAACCGCTCCAAACTCCCCTCTTTTACGTTCGGATCTTTACCCGCCGCGATCTTTCTGTACTCATCCCAGATCGTCGGCTTTACGTTATCCCCCGGCACAATTTGCATCAGCAGAAAATTTTCCGGCGCATACGTATCCAGCGGGATCACCGATAAAATCGCATCCAGCATCTGCGCTCCGCCGTGCCCGTCCGCACGAATCACCCGCTTCCCGAACGCTTCGGCAGGAAAATTTCCGTCTGCGATCACGATTTCGTCGCCGTGCCCCATCTGCGCCAGGATCTTCAGAAGTTCCGGCGATAAAATTTTCGGAATTCCTTTCAGCATTTCCTTTTCCCCTCCGTCTTTTCATGGAAAATCATCTTTCCGTTTTTATGATATCACACAATTTTCCATTTTTCAATAGCCGCTTTTGCTCAAAATTCAGCGCAAAAAAGTAGAACTTTTTTAAATCATTGGATTTTCCGGTAAATCTGTGCTATACTTTTTGCTATGAAAACAATTCATAGGGAAAATTCCGACGTGCGCAGGCATTACACCGTTCAGAAAAACAGCGCGGAAAGTTTTCACGCCAAAATTCTGTACGCCGGAGAACTTAAAAAATCCATCGGATGGAAGGAACAACTGCATTCTCATCCTTTCTGTGAAATCGTCTACGTAAAATCCGGTTCGGGTACTCTGCACACCGATTCAGGCAATTTTCCCGTACACCGGGGAGATCTCTTAATCTATAATCCGGGCATTCTTCATTCTGAAGCCTCCGATGAGAACCTGGAATTTTCTTTGCTCTTTTGCGGTATCGACCGCCTTCACCTCAAAGACAAACCCATCAACTGCATTCTCGATGTCAACGCCTGCCCCGTTCTTCATACCGATCGCCTGCAGCCTTTTTTCGAATGTTATTTTGAAAATCTCATCGCCGAAATGCAGTCAAAATCTTATTACTACGACGAAGTTTCCGGCGCACTTGTGCGCATTATTCTCAACCTCGTTTTGCGTCTGCTCGCCGAACAGGACAAATCTTATTTCAAAACCAACGAATCTTATCAGCGCGCACGCGATTATATTGACCGGAATTACAGCCAGATCGAATGCGTGGAAGATGTCTGCAAAAATATGTATATCTCCCGCTATTACCTCACACACCTTTTCAAAGAGTACAGCGGACTTTCCCCTATTCAATACATCATTTCCAAACGAATGGAAAAAGCCAAGCAACTCCTTGAAACCACCGATCTTCCGATTCATGATATTGCGCTTCAATCGGGTTATAACGAAATCAGCTCTTTTTTAAAAACTTTTAAAAAAATTGAAAACATGACCCCCAGCGAATACCGCGACAAGCTGAAAAAACAATAAAATTTTCAGCGGATCCGCCCAATTTTGTTGAAAGCAACATGCAACGGCTGAAAATAAGCTCTCAAACCATAAATGAAGCCGCGGCGCGCAAAATATATTGCGCGCCGCGGCTTAAAACTTTTCGGATTACTTCCCAAAAGATTTCCCAGTCTCGTTCGTTCCCATACCTTCCGTAACCGACCTCATCTTATTGCAACGTTTACAAATACAAAAGCTAAATTTTTTGCAACGTTTACAGAATCTATTCCTTTTTTCAATATTTACATAGCTCAATGTCCGCATGCGCAGATGCACATACGGACATTTTTTCTTCATACCGCGATTCGCCGATCGGCACGATTCAAGCAATTCCCAGTTTGGCCGAAGTAAGAAAGGCTGCCGGAGCAAAATTTAATGCTCCGACAGCCTTTCTTTTTGTTATCAAAGAGCCCTTTGACGTACAGCTCTGTTATTTTTGATATTTGCCCTTAATGTATTCATCGATGGCTTCTGCCGCCGTTTTGCCTGCACCCATCGCGAGAATGACCGTCGCCGCACCGGTAACCGCATCGCCGCCGGCATATACGCCTTCGCGCGAGGTCAAACCGTGTTCGTCCGCTATAATGCCGCCCCATTTCTGCGTTTCCAGTCCTTTCGTCGTGTTTTTGATAAGCGGATTCGGGCTTGTGCCGATCGCCATGATCACACAATCGCAATCGATGGTAAAATCGCTGCCCGCTTTCTCAACGGGACGTCTGCGTCCCGACGCATCCGGTTCACCCAATTCCATTTCCACACAGGAAATCCCGCGAACCATACCGTTTTCTCCTTCCAGGATCGCGGTCGGGTTGGTCAGGAACTTGAATACGATCCCTTCTTCTTTGGCATGCTCGACTTCTTCCGCGCGTGCCGGCAATTCGTTTTCACTGCGGCGATAAACGATATAGACTTCTTCCGCGCCAAGACGCTTAGCACACCGCGCCGCGTCCATCGCCACGTTGCCGCCGCCTACGACCGCAACTTTTTTCGCATGAAGTACAGGGGTACGTGCATCGTCTTTGTATGCTTTCATCAAATTCACGCGGGTCAGAAACTCGTTCGCAGAATATACGCTTTTCAGATTTTCCCCGGGGATATTCATGAATCTCGGCAAGCCTGCACCGCTTCCGATAAACACTGCTTCGAATCCGTACTCATCCAGCAATTCGTCAATGGAAAGCACGCGGCCGATGACCATGTTCGTCTCGACTTTGACACCCAAAGCTTTCAGGTTGTCGATCTCTTTCTGCACGATCGTCTTCGGGAGACGGAATTCGGGGATGCCGTACACGAGCACACCGCCCGCAAGATGCAAAGCTTCGAATACGGTTACTTCATAGCCGCGCTTCGCAAGATCTCCGGCACAGGTAAGTCCCGCAGGACCGCTTCCGACCACCGCCACTTTATGTCCGTTCGCATCCGCTTTTACGGGAAGATCACAGCTGTTCGCATTATGCCAGTCCGCCACAAAGCGCTCCAGCCGACCGATCGCGACCGGTTCGCCCTTGATCCCGCGGACACATTTCTGCTCGCACTGCGTTTCCTGCGGACATACTCTGCCGCATACCGCAGGCAAAGAACTCGTCTGCTGGATGATCTGATACGCCGCTTCAAATTCGCCCGCCGCCACTTTCGCAATAAAATCGGGAATATGGATTTTTACGGGGCATCCGCCGATGCACGGCTTATGCTTGCAATTCAGGCAGCGCTGCGCCTCTTCCACCGCCGTTTCCGCCGTATACCCGAGTGCCACTTCCTGAAAATTCTTGTTGCGCACCTGAGGTTCCTGCGAAGGCATCTCGTGTTTTTTCAGACTCATGTTCGGCATGTTACTTGACCTCCTTTTTGAAAAGATTGCAGGCTTTTTCCCGCTCTCTCTTCTCAAAGTCCTTATACGTGGACGCACGTTTCATGATCTCGTCGTAATCCACTTCGTGCCCGTCAAAATCAGGACCGTCCACGCACGCAAATTTCGTTTTGCCCGCAACCGTCAGCCGACAGCATCCACACATGCCCGTGCCGTCGATCATGATCGGGTTCATGCTGACCATCGTCTTGATATTGTATTGCTTTGTAAGTAAGGATACAAACTTCATCATAACAACAGGCCCGATGGCGATCACTTCGTCGTACTGATTGCCCGCCTCGATCAGCGCTTTTAACGCATCGGTAACCAGTCCCTTTTCGCCGCAGCTTCCGTCATCCGACATAAGCTTATACACATCCGAAACAGAACGGAATTCCTTTTCCAAAATCACAAGATCTTTGTTTCGGAAACCGACCACACTGTGTACACACGCGCCCAGCGCATGCAGTTTTTTCGCCACGGGATATGCGATCGCACAGCCGACTCCGCCGCCCACGACCGCCACTTTTTTGAGCCCTTCCACATGCGACGGCTCGCCCAACGGTCCTACAAAATCATGAATATATTCCCCTTCCTGCAAATGATTCAACCGCTCCGTGGTCCCGCCCACGATCTGAAAAATAATTGTAACCGTGCCTTTTTCCCGGTCAAAATCAGCTACCGTCAACGGAATACGTTCTCCCGCTTCGTCCACACGCAGAATAATGAACTGCCCCGGTTCCGCCTTTCTGGCTACAAACGGCGCATCCACTTCCATGAGCGTAACGGTGGGATTTAACTCTCTCTTTTTGATAATTTTATACATAACCTGACCGTCCTTCCTCTTTGCATAATTCAGTCATTGAATTGTATTATCATATAGTATAACCGACCGCGTCTGAATTTTCAAGCATTTTCGCCCTCAAAAGTCGAATCATGTTATTAATTTTGTTTATAGCTTCGTCTGAAAATTTTTTTGTTTATTCCTAAATTACTTTCTCACTTTTAAAAATTTCCCCACATTCCGAGCAATTTCTGCACAAAAAACATATATGGATCGATACCTTTTTAAATAAAAATGTGTGCTCTGTCAGATTTCTTCCGTTCGGATATCCTTCCCCTGCCGTTCGGATGTTTTTTATCCCGTTCCGCGGCAAATAAAAGTATCTTTTTCTTCTATGAAAACACATCAAAAGGAGTAAATATCCCCCACTAAAGTGGGGGCTTTGGAAAGCCCTAAAGGGCAAGGTTACTGGCGCGGCGCTCAAGCGCCGTACAAAACTCGCCTACCGCACACAAGCAAGCCGTGCTCTTTATTCCTTTCTGTTAATTCTTTT
>CASEWU010000079.1 GCA_949291725.1 uncultured Bacillota bacterium | reverse complement strand
CTATCTATGTCTTTCATTAGACCTCCTGTTTTACTTTTGTTGCGATTGTCAGTCGCCTCAATTGTATTACAGGAGTTTCTTTTTTGTCCACAGTTTAAACCCTTTACCCACTCGCTCAGCGAGTGGTTGCCTTAGACAACAAAAAGCGCCGACGCCGCACGGTTTAACGTGCGGCATCGGCGCTTTAAAAAATAAAAAATTTTACGAACTGTGTATGATTTCAGAATTTTACGATTGACGATTTACGGTCAATCAAAAATTCATCAAAGATTTAGCATATCCTTAAAAGGTTATTTAATAAAACTTGCCCACTCATTAAATTCATCAAAATGATCGCGGCGGTATAAAAGCCGTTCCATATACTGCGCGATGCGTTCTGCTACTTTCTCACCACAATTTTCCACGCCGAAACGATATACAATTGCCGTAAGATCGTATACGGGAAAGCCGAGCCCGTGTTTTACTGTATGCACGGTGCTGCACGCTTGCCCGATTGCATGCAAAAAAGAAGCCGTTGCAGGATCGGATGCCTTTTTTGCGGCACTATGACAAGCCACAATTGCTTTTCTTGCCTGCGGCATTTTTATTTTACCTTGCGCCCACAACCTGCATTCTTCAACAGCTCTCTTTGCCGTATAGGCAAATTGTGGATCAGCAATCAAATCCGCCGTATCCTTTGCCAAATCCAGCGCCCAGACAATAATCGGCTTGCGGTCGCTGACAGATAATAAAATGGAAAGCGGCTGCAAACACTCACTGTTTTTCGTAAATAAAATGGAACGACCATGTCTTAATGAATTTTGTACTTCTTGTGTTATATCCATATATTTTCAGACGCCACGCTTTTCATCAATATAAGTCGCTTCCAAATCGGACACATGCATCAGAACGGCTAAAGGAAAAATGGCATATGCTTCGCTCACGGAGCCATCACCTCCACGGGCCCGCATATCAAAGCCTCCCATGTGCCAGTTTATCGCCATAGCCTCATCGCGCTTAAGCCGCATAAATCCGTTGATGATATAAACAGATTTTTCACCGTGCCCAAACGGTAAAGTTTCCTCTCTAGTATACCAAGGCTTTTTGACCCATTCACCATTCTCTTTTACATTTCTGTAATCCAGCTTATAAAAATCAATTTTACACAAATCATGCAACAAACCGCAAATCGCTATACTTTCGTGAGGAACAACCTTTTCCCATTCGTCGCCGTATTCCATTTGGATATTTTTTAAGAGCCGACGATAAGTATTTACGCTATGTTCGCAAAGCCCGCCCTCACGAGCACAATGATAACGACTGCTGGCCGGAGCCGTAAAAAAATCTGATTTCAATAAAAATTTCCTTAATTCGGAGGCGCCTTCTCGCTTTATATACGTATCGAACAGTTGCAAAAACTCTTCTTTTTTATCACTCATTTTCTTCTCCCGTTAAACTTTGATTGGATTATTATAACAAATTCTTTTTAATTCGTCAACCATCCAAATAATTCTAAATAACAGCCATATATGCCTGACATAATACTATGTAAAAGAGCGCTCAAAATTATGAGCGCTCTTTAATTTTATTAATCTTCGTCAGATACGTTCTCCGGATTAACAGAATTATCAATGTCATCCGAATTCTCTTCGGAACCCGCTTCAATATTTTCAGCGGTCTCAGTTTCAGAATCATTTACATTTTCAGTATTTGCATTTTCGTCGTCCTCTTCTTCGCGAGGTGCAACGGCAACGGTAGCCACTTCCGAATCCTTCAGGCGCATGATGCGAACACCCTGTGTATTTCTTCCGATCATTGAAATATCGGAAACATGCATGCGAATGATCGTTCCGTTATTGGAGATAACCATGATATCTTCATTTTCATTTACGATCTTCAGATTTACAAGCCAACCGGTTTTTTCATTAAATACGCCGGCTTTTATCCCTTTACCAGCTCTGCCCTGCAGACGATAATCATCTAAATCAGAACGTTTGCCGTAGCCTTTCGATGTGATCGTCAGAATCTGGCAATCCGGTTTAACTACAAGCATATCTACCAAATAGTCATCTGAACCCAGATTCATAGCTTTCACGCCCTGTGTATCCCTGCCCATCGGACGTACATCTTTTTCACTGAAACGAATACACTTCCCTTCCTTTGAAGCGATTATCAATTCATCATCTCCGGTGGTAAACTGGACAGAAATCAGTTCGTCGCCCTCATTGATCTTAATTGCAATCTTACCTACTTTCCGAATATTTTCAAATTCTTCCAGCGCAGTCTTCTTGATCAGGCCTTTGCGGGTAGCCATGGCAATGTATCCTGTTGTGTCTTTTGCCAGAGGGATAATAGCCGTAATTTTCTCGTCCTGTTCGATCTGTAACAAATTTACGATTGCCCTGCCACGTGCCTGACGCTGCGCCTCAGGAATTTCGTATCCTTTGATCGAATAAACCTTACCGTAGCTGGAGAAGAAAAGAATATTGTCATGGGTGGATGAAATAAATAGTTTTTCGACGAAGTCTTCATCCTTAGGTTTGTGAGCCGTAATGCCCATACCACCGCGGCGCTGTGCTTTATATTCCGCAACAGGCTGACGTTTGATATACCCGCTGTGCGTCATGGTAATAACAATATCTTCTTCCTCGATCAGATCTTCTATATCAATCTCACCGTAATCGTAAGAAAGTTCCGTCTTTCTCTCGCTCGGATAATTGTCATGAATCGCAGTGAGATCAGATTTGATAATATCCAGTACGCGTTGCTCATTTGCCAAGATATCTTTAAGATCCGCAATTGTACGTTCCAATTCCGCCAGTTCTTCCTGCAACTTTTCAACTTCAAGCGAAGTCAATCTCTGCAGACGCATTTCAAGAATCGCATTCGCCTGTTTGTCTGACAATTCAAACGCTTCTGTCAGCTTTTGAGCCGCGACATTCTTATCAGCTGATTGCTTAATGATCGCAATCACTTCATCGATATTTGCCAAAGCCAAAACAAGTCCCGCCACGATGTGCGCGCGTTCCTCTGCTTTATTCAGATCAAACCGCGTACGCCGCACAATAACATCTTTCTGATGCTCAATATAGTAATGAATGCATTCTTTCAGATTAAGGACTTTCGGTTCTCCGTCGACCAATGCCAATAAAATAATTCCGTTGGAGGTCTGCAGCTGGGTGTGCTTATACAAGGTATTTAGCACTACTTGTGCGTTCGCATCCTTACGAAGCTCGATCACAATGCGCATGCCGTCCCTATCCGATTCTTCACGGATATCGGAAATACCTTCCACTCGCTTATCTTTGACCAGGTCTGCAATATTTTCAATCAACTTAGCCTTATTGACCTGATAAGGGATTTCACTGACGATAATTCGGGTTCGTGTTGTATTGCCGGAATTGAAATCCTCAATTTCACATTTAGCCCTTAAAATGTAATTTCCTTTCCCTGTACGATAGGCCCGTTTGATTCCGGCCCTTCCCATCAGAATAGCGCCCGTGGGGAAATCCGGTGCAGGGATATAATTCATCAATTCGTCGATGGTTATATCGGGATTATCAATCTGCGCAATGACGCCGCTGATCACTTCCGCAAGGTTATGAGGCGGAATATTCGTCGCCATACCAACCGCGATACCGTCGCTGCCGTTAACCAACAGATTCGGGAATCTTGCCGGCAATACGCACGGCTGCATACCCGTGTCGTCAAATGTAGGATAATAGTCTACCGTTTCCTTATCCAGATCTCGAAGCATTTCAGCTGCAAGCTTTGACATCCTTGCTTCCGTATAACGCATTGCTGCCGGAGGATCTCCGTCCACAGAACCAAAGTTACCATGTCCGTCAACGAGCGGAAAATTGATGGAAAAATCCTGTGCCAGACGAACAAGGGCATCATAAACCGCGGAATCGCCGTGCGGGTGATATTTACCGAGAACATCACCGACAATACGAGCGCACTTCCTGTAAGCCTTATCATTGTAAAGGCCCATTTCGTGCATGGAATACAAAATGCGCCGATGTACCGGTTTTAACCCGTCTCGTACGTCCGGTATGGCACGGCTGACATTGACCGCCATTGCATATGCGATAAAGGATTTTTTCAATTCCTCATCCACTTCAATGTCGATCATATTTGTCATTGCGAGGGTTTTCTTAAATTCCTCTGTCAGTTCGGGACTTGTCTCTTTCTTCGCCAT
>CASEWU010000078.1 GCA_949291725.1 uncultured Bacillota bacterium | reverse complement strand
CGGAGAAAGCATCAATGCCGCCGCCAGTATCAGCGTGCCGAAAATTCTAATCATAGAAACAGTTTGCCCGAAAATATTCGGTTTCATTCCGTGAAAGCAGTTGCAGAGCAAAAGAATCAAAATTTTTATATGCATAGCATATAAGGGAATCAGACGGAAAAATTCAGAAAAAAATTTAAAAAAACCTATTGACAAACGGGAAAGGATATGGTATTCTTTAAAAAACCGATGAGGTAAAGGAGTAGCCTGCTAACGCAAATTTTCAGAGAGTCTTTGGCGGTGGGATAAAGGCAGTTTGACGCAGAGTGAATGGATTACCGAGGGCGGGGGCGAAAGAATTTCGAGTAGTTTCCGACGTGGCTTTCACGTTACAGGAAGAGGGTATGACAGTACCTGTGAAGAGGCAGTGCAAGGAAAATAATAAGCGCTGTGAATTTGGGTGGCAACACGGATTTATTCGTCCCAAGCGAATAGACCCGTGTTTTTTTGTTACAAAAAAAGGAAAGGAGAAAAAATCATGTCAAAAGCAACGATCCCTTACAAAATATATTTATCCGAGTCTGAAATTCCGAAGGAATGGTATAATCTGAATGCGGTAATGACAAGAAAGCATGAACCGTTTTTGAATCCGTCCACGCTGAAACCTTGCACGAAGGAAGAACTGAGCCAAGTTTTTTGCGAAGAATGTGTGGAACAGGAACTGGACAGGACGCATCGGTATATCGAGATACCGGAAGAGATCCGCAGTTTTTATAAGATGTACCGTCCGTCGCCGTTGGTGCGGGCATACTGCTTGGAGAAGGCGCTCGGGACGCCTGCAAAAATTTATTATAAATTTGAGGGAAACAATACCTCCGGCTCGCATAAGCTGAATTCTGCAGTAGCACAGGCATATTATGCGAAAAAGCAGGGACTGAAATCGATCACGACGGAAACGGGCGCAGGTCAATGGGGTACAGCTTTATCGATGGCTGCGGCATATTTTGGATTGGATCTTACGGTGTACATGGTCAAAGTTTCGAGCGAACAGAAGCCGCATCGGCGTGAGGTCATGCGCACGTACGGAGCAAAGGTGATCGCATCTCCTTCGGACACGACGCAAGCCGGCCGCAAGATTTTAAAGGAGTTTCCCGGAACGGGCGGATCGCTCGGTTGTGCGATCAGCGAAGCGGTGGAGAAGGCGGTAACTTCCGATGATTGCCGTTATGTTTTGGGGAGTGTATTGGATCATGTCGTGTTGCATCAGTCGGTGATCGGTCAGGAATGCAAAACGGCGATGGATAAATACGGAATCGAGCCGGATATGATCATCGGCTGTTGCGGCGGCGGTTCAAATTTCGGAGGACTGATCGCTCCGTTTATGGGTGATAAGATCGAGGGTAAAAACAACATTGAATTTGTGGGCGTTGAACCAGCGAGCTGTCCTTCGCTTACGCGGGGCAGATACGTGTATGATTTTTGCGACAGTGCGAAGATTACGCCGCTTGCGAAAATGTACACGCTCGGGTGTGGATTTATGCCTGCACCGAATCATGCGGGAGGTTTGCGGTATCACGGGATGAGTCCGATCGTGTCGGCTCTGTATAACCAAGGATACATGCGGGCCGTTACGGTAGAACAGACAAAGGTTTTTGAAGCCGCTGAAAAATTTGCGCGCATAGAGGGGATACTGCCTGCGCCCGAATCGAGTCATGCGATCCGAGTCGCCATCGACGAAGCTCTCAAATGCAAGGAAACAGGCGAAGCGAAAACGATTTTGTTTGGTCTGACGGGGACGGGATACTTCGATATGACGGCGTATAAACAATACAATGACGGCACAATGACGGATACCATCCCCACGGATGCGGATCTTGCGCACGGGTTTGAAAGTATTCCGGATATTCCGCAGAACAAATAAAAAGCAGTTTATCGGGCATAATCTTTTTGGAATAATTAAAAAAATGTGAAAGCCTGTGCAGATCATGAACCGGATAAATTCGTGAAATAAATAAAAAAAATCCGTTGCAATACAGATCGGAAAATGTTATAATAAAGAGAGAGCAAAACGTTCTCTCTTTATTATTTTTATAAATAAGGAAAAGAAAGTTGGAAAACAGAAAAGGGAAAGTGAAATGCAGATCAAAGATCTTTATGGCGCCAAAGCGGAAATATCGGGCCTGAAAAAGCGAGTCAAAGCGATTACAGAACAATTCAGGAAGAATATGGGCGGCGAACCTGAAGAATGGTATTCGTCTTCAGGAAGAGCGGAGATTATCGGCAATCATACCGATCACAATCACGGGAAAGTGATCGTTGCGGCGATCAGTTGCGACATCCTGGCGGCTGTAAAGAAGCGCGCGGATGGGATCATACGTATCCATTCGGCAGGGTTTCCTCCGTTTGAGTTGAATGTTCATGATCTTGAGGTCAATCCGAAAGAATACGGAAAGAGCGTGGCGTTGGTGCGCGGGGTCGTGAAAGCGATCCATGACCGCGGAATGGAAGTGGGCGGTTTTTCAGCCTGCACGGAGAGTACGGTGTTCCGCGGCGCGGGAGTTTCGTCGTCGGCGGCGTTTGAACTGCTTGTCTGTGAGATCTTCAACCGGATGTATTTGGGCGGAAGATTGAACAAAGTGGATAAAGCGATCATTTCGCAGTATGCGGAGAACGTATATTTCGGGAAGCCTTGCGGGCTTTTGGATCAATCGGGGATTTCCTTGGGCGGGATCAATAAAATTGATTTCGGCAATCCGCAAGTACCCGTGATCGAGGAATTAAAACCGGCGGAGGGATATACGCTTGTCATCACGAATACAGGCGGATCGCATGCGGCATTGACGGAACATTATGCGGCGATCAAATCAGAGATGCTGGAAGTCGCGGCTTATTTCGGAAAAGAATGTTTGCGCGATTTGCCGTATGAACAGTTTTTTGACGGGATCAGGCAGCTTCGCGGGAAAGTATCGGAGAGGGCAATTCTGCGGGCATTTCATTTTTATGAAGAGAATGACCGCGTAGATACGGCGGCCGAGGCGTTAAGAGCGGGAAGGATTTCCGATTTTCTCAAAGCAGTCGGAGAATCCGGGATAAGCAGTTTAAACTGTTTGCAGAACTGTTATGTTCCGGGCAGTACACAGCAGCCCGTAGCGTTGGCGATACATATGTCCGAGCGGCTGATCAAAGACGGAGCCGTACGTATACACGGCGGCGGATTTGCGGGTACGATTCTGGCATATCTTGCGGATGCGGAAGTTGAAAAATACGTTGCGCAAATGAGTAAGGTTTTCGGCAAAGAGAATGTGTTTACTGCCAGCGTACGTATACCGGGGGCGACCAGACTGGAGCTTTCGGAATTGATAAAATAACAGCGAAAAGACTCAGAAAAAGGAGGAATGGTTATGATACACGCGAGTATATTCGGAAAAACGTCGGACGGAAGGGATGTTCTTGCATTCAAGATCAAAGACGGTATGAACGAGGCAACGATCCTGAACTATGGCGGAATTATTCAGTCGCTGAAGATAGCGGATCGTGAAGGCAAGTTGGTCGATGTGGTTTTGGGCTATGATGATGTGGCAAGCTATGAAAAAAACGACGGATATTTGGGCGCGCTGATCGGCCGTTTCGGTAATCGTATCGAAAAAGGACATCTTGTCGTCGACGGGGAAGAATACCAGTTATATTGCAATGACAGAGGAAACCATCTGCACGGCGGAAAATCAGGATTTGATAAAAAGATCTGGAATTATGTGTTTGAAGGGCATGACGGCAATACATTGGCATTAAGTACGGTCAGTAAGGACGGCGAAGAAAATTATCCGGGCAATCTGCGGATACAGGTATGCTATACATTGGTTGGCGGAGAACTGAAAATTGAGTATACGGCGATGTCGGATAAAAAAACGCCGATCAACATGACCAATCACGCTTATTTTAATCTGGACGGCGAAGGCAGCGGAAATGTATTGGATACGTTTCTGACGATCGATGCGGACAGGATCACTCCGACGGACGAGACATTGATCCCGCACGGGGAATTCCGCGATGTTACGGGAACACCGTTTGATTTCCGTAAAGCACACAGAATCGGAGAGCGCATCGGAAATGATGAAGATCCGGATATCCATGTACAGGACGGATATGACGTGAATTATGTGTTGAATAAGGCTTCGGGTGTATACGGGAAGATCGCGGAAGCGGAAAGCGAACGGAGCGGGCTGACCATGGAAGTATATACGGATATGCCTGCGGTGCAGCTGTATACGGGGAACGGGCTGAGCCAGAAAGGAAAATCGGGATTTTACAACCGCAATTACGGATTTTGTCTGGAAACGCAGTATATACCGAACAGTGTGAATGTGCCGGCGTATGCGGCATTGGGTGATTGTATGTTTGAGAAAAACAAGATCTATCATTCGGTTACGGCGTATAAATTTATCGTAAAATGATCCAAGATGCTGCGGAGTTTATGTAAAGCTTTGCAGCGATGAAAATATATTTACGACCGATAAGCACGGCGTCGGTGAAGTCAGAAAGCGAAGAAGGAAAGATATTTATGAAGTTTTTGATCGCATCGGATATACACGGATCGAAGTATTATACGGAAAAAGTGGCGGAAAGGTTTAAAGCCGAACAAGCGGATCAATTGATCTTGTTGGGAGATATATATAATCATGGCCCTCGCAATCCTTTGCCGGAAGGATACGACCCGATGGGAGTGGCCTCTGTCCTGAACGGACTGGCAAAGAAGCTGACGGTTGTAAAAGGGAATTGCGACAGCGACGTGGACACCATGATCTCGGATTTTGAGTTTGTTTCGGAAGCAGTGATCTTTGATTGCGGCAAAAAAATCTTTTTGCAGCACGGCGATCGGTTTTGTATCGATAATCTGCCGAAAAACTGCGGCGACGCGTTTCTTTACGGCCATTATCATACAGGTTTTATTCGTCGTGTCGGAGGGCTTGTCGTGGCAAATTGCGGTTCGGTATCACTGCCGAAAGGCGGAACGCCCAACAGCTATCTCGTGTTGGAAAATGCGGAACTTATTTTGAAAGATATTGACGGAAATGAAATTTCCCGAATGAAAATTTAGTAAAGAAAGCTGAAAAAATTTGAACAGCAATTAAATTTTGGGAAATGCCCGCCCGCGCAAAAATCTGCGCGGGCGGGCATTTTTCCGATCGGAAAAAAGGCGGCTGCAGGCATCAAAGAGATATTTATTAAAAAGGAAAATTTCTGCGGACGGTGCGGAAAAGTTGCGATAAAATCGGCGGAAAAGGCTGCGCGTATATATGCTTGACATTTTTCGTGATACGCGGTAAACTGATTTATGAAAATATTTTGTCAGGAGAGAGCATTTATGCAAAAAATCAGATTGGGAATTTTAGGCTACGGCAATCTTGGCCGCGGCGTGCAGTATGCGGCGGCACAAAATCCGGATATGGAAGTGGTAGCTGTATTTACGAGGCGCGATCCTGCGGCGGTTCAGACGGTGCTGCCCGTTACGGTTGACAAGACGGAAAATATAGGGAAATATGCGGATAAGATCGATGTAATGATTTTATGCGGCGGCAGTGCGACCGATCTTCCGGAGCAGTCGGTGCAGACGGTGAGAATGTTTCATACGGTCGACAGCTTTGACACGCATGCAAAGATTCCGGCATATTTTGATGCACTGGATGCGGCGGCGAAAGAAACGGGACATGTCGGGGCGATGAGTATCGGTTGGGACCCGGGCCTTTTTTCATTGGCACGCATTTATTTCGGTTCTTCGCTGGCAGGCGGAAGTACCTATACCTTTTGGGGTAAGGGGGTAAGCCAGGGCCACAGCGACGCGATCCGTCGCATCAAGGGAGTGAAGGATGCCAGGCAGTATACCGTGCCGATAGAAAGCGCTCTTGAAAGAGTGCGAAACGGTGAAAATCCGGAGCTTACGACACGCGAAAAGCATACGCGCGAATGTTATGTTGTGGCGGAAGACGGGGCGGATCTTGTAAGGATCGAAAAAGAGATCAAAGAAATACCCAATTATTTTGCCGATTACGATACAACCGTTCATTTTATTTCGGAAGAGGAACTGAAGAAAAATCACAGCGGGATCCCGCACGGCGGTTTTGTGCTTCGTTCGGGTAAATCTGCGGCAGGGAATCATTTTTTGATGGAATTTTCTTTGAAGCTGGACAGCAATCCGGAGTTTACGTCCAGTATACTGGTTGCCTATGCACGTGCGGTGTATCGGTTGGCAAAGGAAGGTAAAACGGGGGCTGTAACCGTATTCGATATCGCTCCGAAATATCTTTCTCCGCTTACGGAGTCGGAACAAAGAAAACAGTTGCTTTGATGAATCAGATTGAAAATAAAGAAAAGCGGGAAAAAGAGGAGCAGTAGCGTTTTGGCGCGTTTTTTTTTTTTTTGTTTT
>CASEWU010000077.1 GCA_949291725.1 uncultured Bacillota bacterium | reverse complement strand
TTCTCCCGATTGCTTTGCACGAAAAATACTCTTTTCGCTCAAAGCCTTGTCCCACCCTGCTTGAACGAAAAGACATATGTTTTTCCACACAACTGTGCGCTTTTTATGGCAATTGACACTCCGAAAACACGCAAATGCTTCGCAAAACATATGTAAATCGCTTCATAAGAACTTTTCCGTGAATCTGCCGCAGCAACAGATCAGTCGGGCATGCGAAGGTATTCCTCGATTGCTTTGACTTCCGAATCCGTCTTCTGTCTGAAATACGCGTACAGCAATTTCAGGGCACGTTTTTTTCCGTCCGCCGTGATCAAAGACGCATCATATTCCTGCCCCGCACACATTTTCAGAACCTGCAAAGTACTTTCACTTACCCCCGCGCCGCGGGCGCAGTCAGGGCAGTAAAAACATCCGCCCGCAACGTCAAAAAACACCTTCCCTTCCAGGACGGCTCCGCAATCCGCACAGGCGGATAGATCCAGCATATACCCCGAAAGTTCCAGAAGTTTGATGAAAAAAGAGATCAGCGCCAGTGCCGCATCCCCTTCGCACATTTCTTTCAAAGAATTCACCGCGCGCAAAAACAATTCTTCGTTGACGATACCTTCGGGAAGAACGGCGTCGCAAAGTCCCGCCAGCGACGCCGCCGCATAAAATTTGCCGATATCCTGTCTCAGTTCGTAGAAACCGTCCGTGCCGGACGCGGAGATCATGGTGTACCGCTCTCCTTTCTGCGCCAGAACATATTCCGCAAAACAGAAAGGCTGGGCCGCAAAACGCAGTTTTGCCCCGGCCTTCCGCACGCCTTTTGCCGCCGCCGATATCTTTCCGTTCTGTAAGGAAAACAGGGTCAGCATTCTGTCGCTTTCCCCGTAATCCGCCGTGCGCACCACAAGCGCATCCACCTTCAGTTCCATGTCCTTCCCTGCCGCCTCAAATACGGTTCTACTTCTTCAACTGTTTGTACAGCATGTAATACGAAAGACTGCCCGTACGTTCAAACATTCTCCAGGCGATCTCCGCCGTTTCATTATCCTTCATAAACCGTGCCATCGTTTCCCCTCCGCTAACAGTATGTTCCGAAAACAGGAATACGTTGCACGGTAATTTTTACTAATTGGTCAATCCCGTTCCAAAAGTTCGCCATGGAATGCCGCATAATCGGTGCGCTTTTCATGGATAAACTTGATTGCCGAAGACGGGTGCATATTCAGCCGGCCCGTCAGAAGGTACGCCACGTCATAGCCCCAGACCACACCCTGCTCTTTCAAAGGCAGCATATGATCGGTGATAAACTGCAACACCGGTTCGATATGGAATTTCGGATTTTTTAAAAAACCGAGCAACAGCTCCGTGGAACAGTTTCCTGCTCCCCTGCCCATTCCGTTCACCGTGGAATCCAGATATGACGCCCCCCAGCTCGCCGCCTCGATCGTATTTCCGAACGCCAGTTGCTGGTTGTTGTGCGCATGAACACCGATCTCTTTTTTATACTTGTCCCCTGCTTCCAGATAACGCAGCGTCAGCTTTGCTACCTGTTCCGGATACAGAGACCCGTAGCTGTCCACAAGATAGATCACGTCGACCGGACTTTTTCCGAGCATTTCCAGCGCATCGTCGATCTCCTCGTCTTTTGCTTTGGAAACGGCCATCACGTTCACGCACGTTTCATAGCCGAGCTTCTTGCAGTACTCCGCCATCTCGATCGCAGCCGGAATTTCGTTGATGTAACACGCGATCCGAACCATGTCGATCACGCTCTCTTTCTTCGGCCCGATATCTTTTTTGAAGTCCGTCCTGCCGACATCCGCCATCACCGAAAGCTTCATGCCCGTCTTATTCTCGCCCACGATCGCACGAAGATCCTTTTCGTCGCAGAATTTGTATTTCCCGAATTTGGACGGATCAAAGAGCGCTTTCGAAGCTTTGTATCCCATTTCCATATAATCGACGCCCGCCGCCACGTTCATCTGAAAGAGCGCTTTGGCGAACTCGTCCGTAAATTCAAAGTTATTGCACAATCCTCCGTCGCGCAAGGTCGCATCCAGCACCTTGATATCGGGACGGAATGAAAGCAGAGAGCCTTTCCTCTGTACGTTTGCCATGATCATTCCTCCTTCCCGTGCTATGACGGGAAACCTATAAAGATTCGCAAAACACTCATCCTTTCAGCCGCTTCCCTGCAGTCTTGCCAAGCGAATGTCCGCGATTTTTAATATGTGTAAACAAAATCATCGCAATCGAAGGGCACAACCCTCCCTATTGCGATTGTTCTTGCGTCAGAGAGCAAGAAACAAATCTCAGTGCCTGTTTTTCAGTTCCGTACAGACATCCGAAAGTTTCACGCCCGCATTGGAGAGAAGAACGAGCGTATGATAAAACAAGTCGGCACACTCCCCGATAATTTCCTCTTTCTTGCCGCCTTTCGCCGCAAGCACAAGCTCCACCGCTTCTTCGCCCGTCTTTTTGGCGATCTTGTCCACGCCTTTTTCAAACAGATACGCCGTATAACTTCCCTCTTCGGGATTTTCTTTCCGATCTTCCACGATACGCTGCAACTGGCCGAGCATCTCCGCCCCGATCCCGCTTTCCTTTACTGGTGTATAGAAACAGCTGTAATTTCCCGTATGGCAGGCAGCGCCCGTCTGCTCCACTTTCAAAAGCACACAGTCCTTATCGCAGTCCAGATAGACCGCGCGCACTTTCTGAAAATGTCCGCTCTCTTCGCCTTTCTTCCAAAGCTTCTTTCTCGAACGGCTCCAAAAATGCGCATACCCCGTTTCCAGCGTCTTTTCATATGCTTCTTCGTTCATATATGCCTGCATCAGCACTTCGCCGCTCTCATAATCCTGCGCTACGGCACATATGAGCCCGTCCGCATTCCATTTCAGTTCCGCCATGTCTGAACCCTCCTGATGGGAATACCCTGTTTTGCCAGAAACTCTTTCAGCTCCCGCATATCGATCTGTGAAAAATGAAACAACGATGCCGCCAACGCCGCATCCGCCTTTCCTTCCGTCAGAACGTCCGCAAAATCCTGCATTTTTCCCGCTCCGCCCGATGCGATGACGGGTATATTGACCGCTTCCGCCGCCCGCCGCGTCAGTTCCAGATCGTATCCAGCTTTCGTGCCGTCCCTGTCCATACTGGTCAGCAGTACTTCCCCTGCGCCCAGTTTTTCCGCCTCACGGATCCATTCGATCGCATCCAGATCTGTTTTGACCCTTCCGCCGTTGAGATAAACGTCCCAAGAGCCTTTTTTGTTCGATTTCGCGTCCACCGCAAGTACTACGCACTGCGACCCGAATTTCAGCGCCGCGTCCGTAATCAGCCGCGGAGACCTGATCGCCGCGGAATTGACCGCGATCTTGTCCGCACCCGCCGCCAAAAGCTCGCGGAAATCCTCCACACTGCGGATCCCGCCGCCTACCGTGAGCGGAATGAACACTTGCTCGCTGGCACGGCTGAGAATATCCACAGCCGTCTTTCTTCCGTCGCTGGATGCCGTAATATCCAAAAATACGATCTCGTCCGCCCCGATTTTATCATAAGCGCGGGCAATTTCCACAGGATCGCCCGCGTCGATCAAATTGACAAAATTGACGCCTTTCACCACCCTGCCCTTATCGATATCCAGACAGGGTATAATGCGTTTTGCTAACATATCCGCTCCATACTTTTCGTTTCTTCCCGTTTTCGGCCGCCCCGCTTTTCAGGCACACAGCAGCACGCAAAACCCGTAAAACCTATAAACGCCGCTCAGCCGCGCGCCGTTTTCAGCGCTTCTTTTAAATCGACGGCGCCGCTGTAAATGGATTTCCCCAGCACCGCCCCGTAGATCCCGCTGTCGCGAAGATTTTCGATATCTTTGAGAGACGAGATCCCACCGCTTGCAATGACCTGCAGCTCCGTCTCTTTCTGAATGCGTATCGTCTCGCAAACGTTGCACCCTTCCATTGCTCCGTCCTTGGAAATATCCGTGAAAAGCGCATAACGTATGCCCATTTTTCGGCATTTTTTCCCGAAATATACCGCCGTGATGTCGGTCTGTTCCGTCCAGCCCTTGACGGCAAACATACCGTCGCGCGCGTCGATCCCGGCTACGACTTTTTCGGGAAATTTATAAGCCGTAAGCGCAAATTCATCCGGATGGCATGCCGCCATCGTCCCGATGACGACCCTGTCCGCACCTGCGTCCAAGCGTCTTTGCACATCGTTTACGCTGCGCAGTCCGCCGCCGCTCTGCACGGAAATATTCAGCCGCTTCTTGATCTGCGTCAGGATCGAATCGATGCCGCTCTCTCCCGTAAACGCTCCGGAAAGATCGACGACGTGCAGCCACTTTGCTCCTGCTTCCGCCCATTTTTCCGCAAATTCCAAAGGATCTCCGTATTCCGTTACCTTGTTCCTGTCGCCTTTGTAAAGCCGCACTGCCTTTCCGTTCAAAATGTCAATGGCTGGAAATAATATCATATGCCCTCCGTTCGGATTTTATAAGATTATTTTCGGATGCCGTCATCCTACTGCAGTTTTCTCTCTGCCGCAGATTTACCTGCTGTACTCACATTTTCTTCAAACCCTATCGTTGCAAAACATTTTTACACACGTACGCTTTGATCGGCGCAAATTTTTGTTGCAAATGCGCCGATCTTAACGCTTTGCGAATTTACATCGAACAAAAATTTTTCAATAGCCTTAAGCCCGCTTCGCCGCTCTTTTCGGGATGAAACTGCACCCCGTACACGTTTCCCGCATAGACCGCCGAAGGATACTGTACATAATACTCCGTCTTTGCGGCCGCAAATCGGTCCGCACAGTCGGCGCGGTAGCTGTGTACGAAATAAAAGCGCGTACCTTCCGCAATTCCGTCAAACAGCGGCGTTTTCAGGCACGTTACTTCATTCCAGCCGATCTGCGGGATCTTCCCTTCCGTAAACCGTATTACCTGCCCTTTCACAAGTCCCAGCCCTTGAAACTCACCGTCTTCAAAACTTTTTTCCAACAAAAACTGCATCCCGAGGCAAATGCCGAGAAGCTTTGTGTCCTTGACGCGCTCCAGTATATATTTGTCGAGGTCTGCCGCGCACAGCTGCGCCATGCCCGCCCCGAACGAGCCCACACCCGGCAGGATCAGTTTTTCACAGCCGTCCAACACCGAACGATCGCCCGAAATGACCGCCTTTTCTCCGATCGCCTCGAGTGCTTTCTGCACGGAACGCAGATTTCCTGCGCCATAATCGATGATGCCGAGCATTTACAGCACTCCCTTCGACGAAGGAATACGGTCGGAAACCACTTTCACGGCATCCTGCACGCACTTGGCAAGCGCTTTGAAGATCGCTTCCGCTTCGTGGTGCATATTTCCGCCTTTGAGAAGTTTTACATACACGTTCATCCCGGCATTGAAGCTGAACGCGCGCAGAAATTCTTCCACAAGCTCCGCATCAAATTCGCCGATCTTGCCCGTCAGTTTCTCTTCGAAATTCAGAAACGGCCTGCCGCTGATGTCGATCGCGACCATTGCCGCACATTCGTCCATCGGCACGACCCTGTCCGCAAACCGAGCGATCCCCTTTTTGTCGCCGAGCGCCGTTTTGAAAGCCTGTCCCAGGCAGATCCCCACATCCTCGACACTGTGATGGAAATCCACCTCCGTATCGCCTTTGCAACGTACACACAGATCCACGCCCGAATGTACACTGAATAATTCCAGCATATGGTTCAGAAAACCGACACCCGTATCCACAGAATTTTTACCGCTGCCGTCCAGATCCAGTTTCAGTTCGATATCCGTTTCGCGCGTTTTGCGCGTAAGTTCCGCCTTTCTCATTTCTCATCCTCCAAACGTACCCGCACCGCATTTGCATGCGCGGTAAGCTGTTCACTCTCGGCAAGCCGCACAATGTCCGCACCGTCTTCCAGGATCGCTTCTTTCGTATATCGGATCACGCTCATCTTGCGCAGAAAAATATCTGCGTTCAGTACCTGGAAAAACCGTGCCGTTCCGCCCGTAGGCAAAATATGATCGGGACCCGCAAAATAATCTCCGACAGGTTCGGGCGTATAACTTCCCAAAAATACCGCCCCCGCATGTTCGATCTTCGGCAGAAGTTCTTCACAATTTTCCGCAGCAATTTCCAGATGCTCGGGTGCGATCTCATTCGCCAGCGCGCACGCCTCTTCCAGATCTTTCACCAAAATGATGCCGCCCGCATTCGCCACCGAGTATGCCGCGATTTCTTTTCTCGGCAGCAATTCCAACTGACGGTCTACTTCTTTTGCGACGATCTTTGCAAATTCTTCGTCGTCGGTGAGAAGAATCGCGCGTGCCAGTTTATCGTGCTCCGCCTGCGACAAAATATCCGCCGCCACATATTTCGGTTTTTGCTTGCCGTCCGCAATGATCAGAATCTCCGACGGACCCGCCAGCATATCGATGCCCACCTCGCCGTATACTTCCTTTTTGGCAAGCGTTACATAAATATTCCCGGGCCCTGCGATCACGTCCACTTTCGGGATGCTTTCCGTGCCGTACGCAAACGCGGCGATTGCCTGCGCGCCGCCTGCCTTAAACAGTTTCGTAACGCCGCACTCATTCGCCGCCACAATCACAGACGGATCCACTTTGCCGCCTTTTGCAGGCGTGCAGACATAGATCTCCTTCACCCCTGCCGCCTTTGCAGGCAACACGCCCATCAGCACAGAGCTCACCAGCGGCGCCGTGCCGCCCGGCACATAGATCCCCGCACGCGAGACCGCACGCACGGCAAATCCCGTTGTACGGCCGTCCTTCGTGCGGATATCTTCCTTCATGACGCTGCGGGCATGGTACTCGTAAACGTTCTTTACGGCTTTCCGCAGCGACTCTAAAAACTTTTCGTCCGTCTGCGCGTAAGCGTCTTCCGTCTCTTCCCTGCTCACACAGACCGTCTGTGCGGTCAACTCGCTTTTGTCAAACTTTTCGCAATACGAAAACAGAGCTTCGTCGCCGCGCTCTTTTACCGCATTCACGATCTCTCTGACCGCCGCAGCCTTCGCCGCGTCGTCAAATTTACCGCGCTTTAAAATTTCCGCCGCCTCCGCGGCATTTTTGTAAATTTTCATAAACGTACTTCCGAATCGGTGTTTCAGCCGATATACTTTTTCATCTGAGCGATCAGAGGCAAGATCTCCGCCGCCTTTGTTTTCAGACTGACTTTATTTGCAACCAGCCGCGCGGAAATATCAAACACTTCTTCCAGCACCACGAGCCCGTTGGCACGCAGTGTTCCGCCCGACTGTACGATATCGAAAATCACATCCGACAACCCCGTGAGCGGCGCCAGTTCGATCGAACCGTTCAGTTTGATGATCTCCACATCCTCGCCGCGCGAGAAAAACAGCTTTTTCGCCGTATTGACATATTTCGTCGCCACCCGAAGGTGCGGCGCCGTCAGCATGTCTTTTTTCTCTGGAAATCCCGCAATGCAGAGTTTGCATTTTTCGAATTTCAGATCCAGCATTTCGTAAAGCTCCGCCTCTGCTTCCAAAAGCGTATCCTTTCCGACAATGCCGATGTCCGCGATGCCGTACTCCACATACGTGGGCACGTCCGAAGGCTTGACAAAAAAGAATTTGAATTTCCTGTCAGGCGTTTCCAGCACCAGTTTGCGCGTTTCCTCTTTCAGGATCTGCGCCTGAATTCCGCATTTCATAAAAATATCCGCACAGGAATCGGCAAGCCGACCCTTGGCAAGCGCAACGTTCAGCATCCGCTATTCACCTCCGCTTCCAACGCGCGAAGCACGCGCATCAACCCGATGGCAAAGCCCACCGCCGACAAATCGCGCCCGAACTGCGCGCAAAGATCATTGTAACGCCCGCCCGAAAGCACCGCGGCGCCCACTCCTTCCGCAAGGCCCGTAAAGACCATTCCCGAATAATAGGAAAGGCTCTTCACCGTACCAAGGTCAAAGGACACATACTGCTCCACCCCTTTCTTTTTCAGACAGGCATACACGTTTTGCAGATGCGCCAGCGCCGAAAGCGCCATTTTGTTATCCGTCAGGGATTCCGCGTCTTTTAATATCTGCACGCCCCCGAACAGCGACGGCAAAGCGAGGATCGCCGCCTGCGCCTTCTCGTTCGCTCCGTAAGCACGCAGTGCGATCTCCGTATTCACCGCGTCCTTCGCGTTGATATAGCCGCGGATCTCCTCCGCCGCTTCCTCCGAAAGCCCGCTCCCTTCCAAAAGTCCTTTGTAAAACCCGACGTGCCCGATATCAACTATAAAATTTTTCAATCCCGCTGCTTTGAGACAATCGATGGCAAACGCCACCGCCTTCGCGTCCGATTCCGCACCGTCTTCTCCGAAAATTTCCACACCTGCCTGTATGACCTCACGGTCGCTGTTTCCGCCGGCTGAAAAATCGTAAACATTGGAAAAATAACACAGTTTTGCGCACTCGCCCTGCAATTTCGTCGCCGCTATGCGCGCGCATGCCAACGTCATGTCCGGCCGCAATACGATCAGATTCCCGTCTTTGTCCGTCATCTTGAACATCTTCGTCTGCGGTACGGAACTCTTGATGCAGGCAAACGTATCATAATACTCGATCCCCGCCGTCCGCACCGACGAAAAACCCGCATCCTTAAACTTTTTTCGCAGGATCTCTTCCGTTTGATCCAGCCGTGCGCTCTCCTGCGGCAATATGTCCCTCAGTCCCGACGGCAATTTGAAATACGACATACATTTTCCTCGGATAAATTGCATAATTATGCAGAAATCAGTGCACAATTATGAATTTATACATTTCTTTCTATTCTGTACAATTTTAACACGAGCGCGGCGTTTCTGTCAATGAAATCCGCATAAAATAACCGCGCGGGTCTTGATTTTGATCAATTCAGCACGACGTCCTGCAGGCTCTCGTATTTTTTGAGCGCAAGCGAGCGAAGCAAGGAGATATCGCCGCAGGAAACCGCTTCATCGGCCAGTTTTTTCGCCTGAAAAATAACTTCGGGCGGGTATCTGAGATTTTTGATCTCGGAAAGCATTTTCCCGCTCTGGCGCGTACCCATGAAATCGCCGCCGCCGCGCATACGCAGATCGTATTCCGCGATGCGGAATCCGTCGGTATTGTTTTTGATGACGGAAAGGCGTTCGCGCGCTTCGGGAGAATCCGAACCCAAAAGCAAAAAACAAAAGCTCTTTTTCGTACCCCTGCCCACGCGGCCGCGCAGCTGGTGCAGCTGCGAAAGCCCGAAGCGCTCCGCATTGTAAATGACCATGATCGTGGCATCGGGAACGTCGATACCGACTTCGATAACCGTCGTGGATACAAGACAATCGTATTTTTTATCCTTGAACGCCTGCATGATCTCGGCTTTTTCTCTATCTTTCATTTTTCCGTGCAAAAGCGCAAAGCGAACGCGCGGAAGCCTGTTTTTCAACTCATCGAAAAGTTCGGTAACGCTCATGAGCGAACCTTCGTCGTCCCCTTCGATCTTCGGACAGACAAAATAGCTCTGGTTGCCTTTTGCCGCTTCCTCCCCGATGTATTCCAACATGCTCTCATACTTGTGCGGCGGAACAATGCCCGTTACGATCTCACAGCGCGCTTTCGGCTTGTCCTTGATCTCCGAAATGTCCAGATCCCCATAAAAAATCAATGACAGTGTTCGCGGAATGGGCGTTGCAGACATGACCAGCATATCCGCTCCCGCGCTCTTTTCTCCCAAAGCGCTGCGCTGGGCAACGCCGAAACGGTGCTGTTCGTCGCAGACGCAGAAAGCAAGTTTTTTCGTTTCCACGTCCTCCTGAATGATCGCATGCGTGCCGCAGATGATATCGATCGCCCCTTCTTTCAGTGCTTTTTTGATTTCCCGTTTCTCCTTTGCGGGCGTGCTTCCCGCCAGAAATGCCGATCTGTATTCGGGAAGATATTTCTGCACGAGCGCATAGTTCTGCGCCGCCAGAACTTCCGTCGGAGCCAGAAACGCCGCCTGGTAACCGCTTTTTGCCGCCATGTAAATGCCGCACAGCGCCACCGCCGTCTTTCCGCTCCCCACATCTCCCTGCAACAGACGGTTCATCCGCTTGGGAGATTTGAGATTTTCATAAATATCGTCCACCGCGCGTTTCTGCCCGTCCGTGAACGTAAACGGAAACCGCGCCGCAAATTCTGCCGTTTCCCGCGCCGTAGCGGAATAACGAAAGACGCGCGCATCTTCCTTTCCGCCTTTCATGAAACGAAACGCAGAAATGAGGATAAAATATTCTTCCAGAGCGATCCGTTCGGCGGCTTTGTCCTTATCCGAAAGCGTTTCGGGCGCATGGATGTTTCGGTACGCCTCCGCAAGGGAAGACAACGCGTATTTTCGTATCAGCTCCGGGGGAACGGCCGAAACGACGGAAACCTTTTGCAAAGCGTCTCGGATCGCATCGCGCAGAGCCCTCTGGGTGAGCGTGCCGCGAAGTCCGTACACGGGCACGATCCCCTTCAGCCGATAATTTTTTTCGCGCAGCTCGAAAGACGGGTTTACCATGCTCGGCGTGCCCATCCCGTATTTGTTGTGGACTCGGCCGTAAAACAGGTATTCCTCGCCCGCTTTGAGATTGTTCTTGACATACGGCGCATTGAACCAGATCGCCGAAAAACGCTCTCCGCCTTGGTCGCACCAAACCTTCACAAAACTGCGGCGGCCGTTGTAGACCGTCTGCGGCGGCGAAGATACGCGACACGCCAGCAACACGATGTCGTTATGGTAACACTCCGATATCCTGACCGTATGCGTAAGATCCAGATAATCGCGCGGAAAATAGCGCACCAGATCTTCTGCCGTAAAAATATTCAGTTTGTTGAGGTCTTTTTCCCTTTTTTCGGAAATACCCCGTATCTTTTTCAGTTCCATCTTCACCGCCTGCAATTCACATACATGATATACTTCAGAACAAAAAGTTCCCTGAAGATTTTATAAGGCGAATACATTGCTGTATCCGCCTTTTGTTCTCTGATTTAAGAATTCATCCTTTTTTCCTGTATGACCCTTCCATCACATTAATTCTTCGGTTTCGTCGAATTTACCAGAAATACAATGAGAAAAACGGCAGCAATCATCGCAAGCGAACTTACAATGGCAAGATACAGAAAATTCCTTAAGAATATACCCATCGGCGACAAAATAACAACAGCCAACTGTACGATCAGATAAATACAAAAGAAAATTATCTTTTTCATGCAACCATCGATTACTGTCCGTTTTCTATCCGATCCCGACGCTTTTTCTATTATTCGAGCGATACGATATAATAATAAATAGGTTGGCCGCCGAAATGATAATCGACATCGCAATCAGGAAATTTCTCCGCTATCCGCGCGGCAAGCGCTTCGGCCTCTTCTTCCTTTATATCCTGACCGTAATAAAGCGTGATGATCTCGTGCGTACTGTCTTTCAGCTTGTCGATCAGCGAGAGCAGCGTATCATCCACATTGCTTCCCTTTGCCAGAATCTTCTTGTCATCCAGTCCGATAATGTCGCCCTCGTGCAGATTGAACCCGTTTACGCTCGTCGAACGGACGGCGTATGTAACCTGCCCGGCTTTGACGTTGTCGATGGCATGGATCATATCCGTTTTATTCTCTTCCGCGCTCGCTTCACTGTTGAATGCCAGCGCCGCCGCAAATCCCTGCGGCACATTTTTCGTCGGAATGACGTGAATGGTGCGGTTGGTAACCAGCGCTTTCGCCTGTTCCGCCGCCAATATAATATTTTTGTTGTTCGGGAACACAAAAACGTGTTCCGCATTGATCTTCTGCACCGCCGTCGCGATATCGCTTGCGCTCGGGTTCATGGTCTGCCCGCCCTCGATCACGCGGTCGACCAAAAGATCCTTGAAAATGGCTGCAATGCCTTCGCCCGCACAGATCGCGAGCATTCCCATCTCTTTTTTCTCCGCTTCGCGCTTTGCGCGCAGAGCGCGGTTCTGCTCGAGCATGTTTTCGATCTTCACACGGTCCAACTCGCCCAATTCCACCGCATAGGAAAGCGCCTGCCCGGGATTGTTCGTGTGTACGTGTACTTTGACAAGTTCCAGATCTCCGATGCAGATCACGGAATCTCCGATCGCCATCAGTTTTTCTTTCAATCGGTCGATGTCCGCAAGCGTCGTCGATTTCTTTAAATTGATAATAAAAAATTCCGTGCAATAGGCAAATTCGATTTCGCCCAGATCCAGATTGATAATGTCCGAATTGTCGCCGAAAACATCTTCTTCGCTCTTGCCCGTTTCCGGTGCGACGTACTCTTCCGCGACCTCTTCGCCGTTGAGCGCGCCCAAAAATCCGCGGTAGATACATAAAAGCCCCATGCCGCCCGAATCGACTACGCCCGCTTTTTTCAATACCGGCAGAAGTTCCGGCGTCTGTGCCAAGGCTTCTTCGCCTTTTTTAATGACGTCCGTCAAAAATAATGCAAAATCTTTATATTTCGGGGCCGCCTGACGCGCAAATTCGCTCATCAGCCGTGCGACGGTCAGCATCGTTCCTTCCTTGGGTTTGGATACAGCCGAATAAGCTACTTTCGTACCGTTTTCCATTGCCTTCGCAAACGTTTTGACGGTTACTTCGTCGCCGTTTTTGATCTCCGCGCAAATTCCGCGGAAAAGCTGGGAAAGAATTACCCCCGAGTTTCCGCGCGCACCTTTGAGTGCACCCTTGGAAACTGCGTCGCAAAGTTCTCCGAGACGGTTGGAAGGACACATCGAAAGTTCCTTGACCGCAGACTGGATAGTCAGCGACATGTTCGTTCCCGTGTCCCCGTCCGGGACAGGGAATACGTTGAGCGAATCCACTTTGGTTCTGTTTATCTCAAGCACCTTTGCTCCCGCAAGAATCATCTTGCGGAATTCAGTGCCGCCGATCGTTTTTGGCATGAAAGAATAATCTCCTTTTGACGGGACGGGTAATTACAGCTTTACCCCGATAATGTTTACGTTGACCGTGTCCACGATCATCCCCGTAAACTTTTCCACTCTGTATTTGACGCTCTCTTTCAAAGACTCGGCGACGGCATTGATCGATACTCCGAATTTAATGATGACATACAGATCAATATAAATGCGGTCCCCGTTCGTAGTTACTTTAACGCCTTTGCCCTGCGACTGTTTTTTAAACAATTCAGAAAGACTGTCCGTAAAACGGCGCGAAACGGTTTCGACGATGCCGTAACATTCCATCGCCGCCAACGATGCGACCCTTGCGATCGCCGTATCCGAAATTGTAATTTTGCCGTAGGCATTACTCGTGTTTACAGACATAAAAGAATACTCCCGTATCGACACTATTTTATACTATTTTCTCTTATTTTGCAAGAGAAAATTTACTTTCCCCCATTGTTTTTTTAATTTTGATGAAAAAATGCGGAAAGACATGCAAAATCGATTGCTTTTTTTGATAGATTTTGGTATAGTATCTATGCTCGTTTTGAGCGGGGCGCTTTTTCCGCGCTCAATTTTTTGTCAGATTATGACCGTGGAGGTGTGAATATGTCGAGAGTGTGCAGCATCTGCAATAAGGGGCAGAATTCCGGCAACAACGTGAGCCACAGTAACCGCAAGACGAGAAGAACGTTCAAGGCGAATGTCCAGAAAGTCAAGATCGTCAAGGACGGAAAAGTAGAATCCGCTTACGTTTGCGCACGTTGCCTGAAGAGCGACAAAGTAGAACGCGCTTAAACTTATTGAAAAACAAAGAGCACTGCAGCCGCAGTGCTCTTTTGTTTTCCTTTCCGACCTTTTCCCTCCTTTATTATCTGTTCCCTTCTGCTCCCCTGCGCCGTCCCGATATGTTTTAAAATCCGTCTGTCTTTTTTGAATTTGATTGACATGCTCTCGCCCGAATCAATGTTTAAAAATCTCCCCAGTCAGGGAGGCAGAAAAAATATCGGGGCATATCGCTGAAAATGATTTTTTCACCCGCATTCTTTTATTGTATCGAAGCGTTTGCCCGTACTCCTCAATTTCGAGCTTTTTTCTACCTCCGCGCTCCAAAAAACATTCACAAAATAAAGCCGCCGCGAACTTGTGCAACAACCTTGGCAGCGAACTTGTGCGGCAACTTTGGCGGCAAACTTCCATGGCAGCTTGCATAGGCCCGCAGAAGTATTCAGGAAAACATATTTCTATGTTTCGCAGAGAAAGCGCCGCTTGCAAAAAAATTGCAAGCGGTGCTTTGCAATTTTCAGGCAAAAAACAGCAGTCGGAAAATATACTTTTGCCGACTGCTGCCTGACAATTTTTTATTCAATAAGAGACGGGCAGTTGCCCGTCTCTTTTCTCTTTTGTATGAAAAGCTCAGTTCCCGTCCGAACGCCGCACAAGCCGCAGCAGCATACGCACCGCCTTGGGCGGCTTTACGCAGATGATCTTTACCATTTCGCGTCCTCCCGCACTTCAAAAATGAAGAGCGTGCCTTCGTCGCAGAGGATCTGTGCGCGATCCGAAACGATCACATTGCTGATCCCCCTGCAACTCCCCGCCGTGAGCGTAAGATCACAGAGCGGATATTTAAGCCCTTCACTCTCTATTATATGCGCCCGCTCTCCCACAGGTGCCAGCGAAAGCGTTATGCCCTTTTTTCCGTCCCACTCGATTTTCCCTGCTCGGCAGGAAATATCCGTATAACGCGTATGCATGACGGCTTCTGCTCCGCGAAGATGCGCCGCGTACAAAAGCTGCAGATTTCCGAACAGATGATCTTCTCTTCCGCCTCCGCCGCCGTAAATATCTACGCGCGTGCAACCCGCATCCAGCAATGTTTCCAGAGCGATCTCGCCGTCCGTATAGTTTTTTTCCGAAGGATAAACATCCGCCCCTTCGGGAATATACCCCAGCGAATCGAAGTCCCCGCTCTTTCTGTCGATACGAACTTTCCCCTGCGCCCAGCGCAGTGCGCCGTCGCAACATACCACCGTCGCATCCGACGCATCGATTTTTTCAGTATAAGGCTCACCGTTGAGCAAAATAATTCCGCGTTTCATGATCAAAAAGGCGCGGCTTTTGCCGCTTAAAATTTATTGATTGCCTTTGCGGAGCAAGGAAATGGTTTTTGCCATATCCGGCGAACGGAAAACCGTATTTCCCGCCACAATGACATTTACGCCCACGCTCTGCACGGTCCCGACATTTTCTTCCGTGATGCCGCCGTCCATTTCAATATCGCGCGAAAGTCCCGCTTTCTCCAAAAAGGTGCGCGCTTCTTCCGCTTTTGCGAGCGTCCGTTCGATCAGCTTCTGTCCGCCGAGTCCGGGATACACACTCATCACGAGCAGCATATCCGCCCATTCCAGACTGTCGAAAACACTTTTTACGGGCGTATCGGGACTGACCGCTACCCCTGCGCGCATGCCGCAGGCGCGGATACTCTTTAAAACATCGTTTAGGTTCTTCCCGCAAGCTTCCGCATGAACAGTCAGAATATCGGCGCCGGCTTTGGCAAATTCTTCGATTTTATTCTGCGGATTCACGATCATCAGGTGCACATCCAGCGGAACCTTCGTATGCTTTTTCAAAGCCGCCACCATGTCCGCTCCGAACGAAATCTTGGAAACGAACGAACCGTCCATTACGTCGCAATGGATCAGGTCCGCGCCGCATTTTTCCAGTTTCTCTACCGCCGCTCCCAGTGCCGCAAAATCCGCCGACAGAATCGACGGCGAAATCTGAATACGATTCATTCCTTTATCCTCCCGTAAATGCAAAAAACGTCTTTTCCGTGAACGTTCACACATCGGGTAATTATAGCAGACATGAAAGGATTTGTCAAGAAACCTCCTTGAAAGGAGCGCCCGCTCCAAAAAAAATATTGCTTTCCGTTTTAAAAATCCGAATAGCTTACTTTGAGACTGAATCCGAGATAACTTTCAAAAGCGGCTTCGATTTTTTTGTAATTGCGCGGATACTCCGCATAAAAGTACGTCGACTTTTCGGTTCCGTCCGAAAAATAAAAACAAACATGAAACCCACCAAAATCATACATGGTTTTGTCTGTCTTGTACGAATCCTTCCAGGTGAATACCCCGTTCTTTACGATATATTCGCAAAACGCTTCCCCGCTCTGCGCGGAAAATTCTCCCTTTTTCACGGGTGTATTGCAATAATTTTTTACCTTCGTTTCATATGCCTCATAATCGCCGTCCCGTTCGGCATCATATCTTTCCAGTCTCGACCGGATATACTCCTGTTCCGTCCTTTCGTCGCACCGCACTTCGTCAAACACGGCGCATTCCGAAAAATCGAACGCGCGCGTATAGGCGAGCGGAAACGCCGCCATTCCCTCCGCTCCAGAATACTCCGCCCTTACGAGCGTTTTTTCATCGTATTTTGTACGGGCATAACACCCTACGCACATCAACGCAAACAATACAACGGCAATCGCCGCCGCGATGGCTTTTCTCATCTTCTCCTCCTTTTTCCGCATGAGAATTTTGCCCGATCAGATAGTCTTTCCGTCAAGATACCCTGCGCGAAGCTGCCCGCAGGCGCCGCCGATGTCCGCCCCGATCTGCCGCCGCAGCGTTGCCGAAAGTCCGCCCTTTTCCAAAAGTCCCAAAAAACGGTACGCTTCCTTTTCAGAGATACCCGAAAGGTGCCGCTCTTTTACTTCGTTCAGCCGTATCAAGTTGACATGGCAAGGCTTTCCGCGCAAAAGATCGATGAGCATCTGCGCGTGTTTCGCATCCGAATTTTCGCCCGCGATCAGCGAATATTCAAAGATATACCGTCTGCCCGTCTTTTCAAAATAATTTTCGCAAGCTTTTAAAATTTCGGCGATCGTATACGCCTTTGCGACGGGCATGATCTTCTGCCGTTCCTCGTCCGACGGCGAATGAAGCGACACCGTCAGATTGACGGGGATCCCCTCCTCTGCCAGCGCATACATTTTCGGCACGAGCCCGCACGTCGAGAGCGATATATTCCGCGCACTGATACAAATTCCGCCTTCCGCCGTTACGTTTCTCAGAAACTTGACCGTGTTGTCGTAATTGTCGAGCGGCTCGCCGCTGCCCATGAGAACGACATTGGTTACCGCCCGCTTTTCGGGCGTTCCGCCGAATTTTGCATTCACGATCAGGATCTGCGAGAGAATCTCCCCAGCCGTCAGGTTGCGGATAAGCCCGTTCAGCCCCGATGCGCAGAATGCACAGTTCATACGGCACCCCACCTGCGTGGATACGCACTGCGTCCTGCCGTATTTATAGGACATGAGCACGCCCTCGATGATATTTCCGTCCGAAAGCTCGAAAAGATATTTTTCCGTACCGTCCGACGACGTGAACACCTCACGGATACGCACGGGTTCATCTTCAAACCGCGCCAGAAGTTTTTCCTTGAACGCTTTGGAAATATCCGTGATATCCGATATGCGCTTGCCGCGCATGAGTCCGCGGTATAATTGTCCCGCACGGTATTTCTGCTCTCCCGATTCCAGGACAAGAGCCTGCAATTCCGCAAAGGAGTAATCCTGTAAAATTTCTTTCATTTTTTCTTCCCTTGACTCGAGCCGTTTAACCTTTGAACGAAAAAGCCGTCCGTTTTACTCAGCGGACGTCGGTTCTCTTTTTCTGACGAGTTTGCTGACATAAAAACCCGCGCCCATTGACAGATGCGGCAAAAACTGCAAACCGTACTTTTTTTGCATATGTCCGAGCGCGCATTCGATCTTTTCCGCGCAAAATTCGGGGTGCTTTTTCAGAAATTCGGCGACCGTTCCGTCGTTTTCTTCCCCAAACACCGAACAAGTGGAGTAATACAGCTTTCCGCCCTCCCGCACATATTCCGCGCAAGTGTTCAAGATGGAAAGCTGGATCTTATGCAATTCCTGCAAACTCTCCTCCTTACGGAAAAAACGAATGTCGGGGTTTTCGTTCGTTACGCCGTACCCCGAACAGGGCGCATCGACTAACACCGCATCGAAAGCGCGGCGATATTTTTCATCGTATACGGAAGAATCGCGGCATACAACGCCGATATTCTCTGCACCCATCCGCGCCGCATAGCTTCGGATAAGTTCCGCCCGATGCGCGTGCAGCTCAAATGCCGTTACATGCGCGCATTTTTCCGACAACAGCACGCTCTTTCCGCCGGGCGCGGCACAGGCGTCCAGTAAATTTTCACATGGCCCCACGACCGAACAGATCGCCACCGATCCCACCGACTGAAACGTGTATTCGCCCGCATCAAAACCTTTATCGCGGCGGAAATTGGAAAACGCATACACATTTTCAAACGGAGTCTTTTCCGCACCGCTCCTCAACTCTCCGCCTTTGTGCACTTCTTCTTTGTTTTCACAAGTGCGCGCAGGCGCATTCAAATACTTTTCCGCCGTCTCTTTATCCTTGAATCGGACAAATGTGCGCGCAGGCATATGTTCCATGACGGATACGGCGTCATCCCCGTATTCCGCCAAAAGCCGCTTCACCGCAAACACGGGATAGGAATACTGCACGGACAGGCGCTCCGTTTTCCCCTGCGGGAGTTTGAGCTTTTCCGCATCGAATGCGCGCAAAAACGCATTGATGAATCCCGACGCTCCGCCTTTACCGAGCTTTTTTGCCAAAGACACCGCGTTGTCCGTGATCATATAGCGCTGTTTCTTTAAAAACAAAAGCATATAGAGGCAGATCTTGAGGATGATACGGACGGGAAGTTTCGGATTCTTGGGAGCAAAAGAACGGATGCAAAAATCCAGGTACAGATCGTTTTCCAGAACCCCGTAACATATTTTGACCGTCCGTGCGCGGTTCATCTCCTCGATCGGCGTTTCGGAAAGCGCCTGTTTCAAAAAAGCGCCGCCGCCGTACACCTTCTGCAAGACCGCATACGGATCATAGATCGGATTTGTCATATTCAGACTCCGAAAATATCGCCGACAGAAATTTTTCTGCCGTTTACAAAATCGGCGGCTCTCAGCTTTTTGCCGCCCTCCAGCTGCAATTCGAGAATTTTTAAAATTCCGCTCCCCGTCAGAACATAGATCCCGCTCTTATCCGCGCGGATGACCTGCCCCGGAACGCCTTCCGCATCCCCTTCGGACGCTTCCGCAAAATAAAAATTGACGAGCTTTCCGTGAAGGCGCGAAAATGCAAGCGGCTCCGGCGACATGGCACGGATCAGACAGGAAATATCAGTCGCCGCTTTTGAAAAATCGACAAGGCAATCCTCTTTTCGGATCTTCTTGCAGAGTGTTACGCCCTCTTGCGGCTGTTTGCAAAAGATCGCCTTTCCCGTTTCTACGGCGCGAAGCGCTTCGACAATGAGCTTTGCACCTATCTGAGAAAGCCTTTCCGAAAGCGTTGCCGCCGTATCAGAAAGAGAGATCTCCGTCTTTTCCTGGAGCAAAATATCCCCCGTGTCCAATCCGATATCCGTGCGCATGATCGTTACGCCCGTTTCCTTGTCGCCCGACAAAACGGCGTGCTGCACAGGCGACGCACCCCGCCAGCGCGGAAGAAGCGACGTATGGATATTGTAAACGCCCGACGGAAAACAATCCAGCACCTGCTGCGTAAGGATCTGCCCGTAAGCGCAGGTAACCATTGCATCCGCGCCGACGCTGCCGAGTTCTCCGATATGCTCGCGAAGCTTTGCAAAATCCAGTACGGGAATGTTGCGCGAAAGTGCAAACGATTTGAGCGGCGTGGGCGTAAGGATCGCCTTTCTTCCCGTGGGCTTGTCCGGCTGTGTTACGACCGCCGCAACGCAAAATCCCGCATCCAGCAATGCCGAAAGCGGCACTACCGAAAAAGCGGGAGCGCCCGCATAGATGATCTTCATAGCCTACTCCCCCGTCTTTTAATCTTCTGCACGTTCCACCCGTTCGGCGCGATCGGTATAAAGAATGCCGTCCAGATGGTCCAGTTCATGGCATACCGCGCGCGCGAAAAAGCCGCGCGCCGTCAGTTTTTTGCGCTTTCCTTTGCGGTCGGAATATTCCACTTTCACGACCATCGGACGCGTAACGATACCGCGCTTTCCGCGCACCGAAAGACATCCTTCATATCCCGTCTGCTCGCCCTTGCTGTCCACGATCACGGGATTGACAAATTCATAAAAGCCTTCTTTCACATCCACGACGACAACTCTGCGCAGGATACCGACCTGCGGAGCCGCCAGTCCCGCACCGTCTTCTTTGCGGACCGTGTCGCGCATATCGTCCAAAAGCTCGCCGAGTTTCTCGTCAAAAGACGTTACCTCAAAACATTTTTTCCTTAAAATATCGTCGCCTACCTGTACGACGTTCCGTATTGCCATAACTTCTCCTCCAGTCCTTCCGATTTCAACTTAAAACATCAACTTAAATTTGCAGGATTTTCTTCCACATAGACGAGCACGTCCCGTGTCTTTTCGCGCAGCGAACGCTCATAGATCTGCGGCAGAAGTCCCTCGTTCGTGATCCGCATCAGCACCTGATAACGGAATTTATCCTGTATTTTCTTGACCGGCGCTTTCATCTTGTTAAAAAATAAAAAATCTCCGGTATGCGCATCAAACAGCTCTTTAAGAGAAAAATATACGGGTTTGAGTACTTCCAACGTCTTTTTCTCGTCTTCGCCCGTTACCATGACCCGCACGATTTTCGCAAAGGGCGGAAAACTCGTCGCCTTGCGCAGCGAGATCTCGTGTTTGAAAAAAGCTTTGTAATCGTAATTCATCGCAAAGCGCAGGATATAATTTTCGGGATCGTATGTCTGCAAAACCACTTTTCCCTTTTCTTTTGAACGCCCGCTGCGGCCTGCGACCTGTGTTACCAGCTGGAAGGTACGCTCGCCGCTCCGATAATCGGAAAAATGCAAACTCATGTCCGCATCCAGAATTCCTACCAGCGTAACCGACGGAAAATCGTGTCCCTTTGCGATCATCTGCGTGCCGACCAGAATATCCGCCTCGTGATCGGCAAACTTTTTCAGAATTTTATAATGCCCTTCCTTTCCGCTTGTCGTATCCACATCCATGCGCAGAATGCGCGCCGACGGAAGGATCTTTTTCAGTTCTCCCACCACTTTCTGCGTACCCGTGCCCGTATAACTCAGATGCACGCCGCCGCAATTGGGACAAGCCGACAGCATTTTATATGTGGCGCCGCACATATGGCATTTTAAACAATTTTCTTCGCTGTGATAGGTGAGCGAAACGTCGCAGCGTTCGCACTTAATGACCGATCCGCATTCGCGGCAGACGACACTCTGCGCAAAGCCGCGGCGGTTTAAAAACAGGATCGCCTGGTTGCCCGCTTCCAAACAGTTTTCCAGTTCCTCGCAGAGCGCCGCCGAAAAAGGCGAATTGTTGCCGCGCCGCACTTCCCTGCGCATATCCGCCACGATCATCTCGGGCAGCGGATTCTTATTGATACGTTCGGGGAGTTCGATGAGTCCGTATTCCCCTTCCGTCGCTTTCAGATACGTTTCCACGGACGGGGTCGCACTGCCGAGGATCAGCTTGCACCCGTTGTATTCCGCGCGCATTTTCGCGATTTCCCAAGTATTGTAGCGCGGATTCGTTTCGCTGGAATAGCTTCCGTCGTGTTCCTCGTCGATGATGATGACGCCGACATTCTCCACCGGCGCAAACACCGCGCTCCGCGCCCCGATCGCGATCTTCGCTTCACCCGTGCGCAGGCGGTGCCATTCATCAAACTTTTCGCCCGCCGAAAGTCCGCTGTGCATGATCGCCGCCGCCCCGCCGAACCGCGCCCGAAGCTGCGTGAACATCTGCGGTGTCAAAGAAATTTCAGGCACCAAAAAGATAGCCGTCTTTCCTTCTTTGAGCGCCTGCGCGATCAGGGTCAAATAAATTTCCGTCTTGCCGCTGCCCGTTACGCCGTGCAACAGCTGCACCGTCTTGGAAGAACTTTTTATCTTTTCCACCGCCGCCTGCTGCGCCGGCGTCAGCGTCCGCGGCGTAAAAGACGTCTCCAAACCCTGTAAGGGCGTACGGTTAACGCGCTCTTTTTCAAGCTCCAGCACTCCCTTCTCCGCCAGCGCGCGCACTGCCGCCGCACCGAACTTTTCACATAGTTCCGTATAACCGAATCGCACCTTTTCGCGCATAAAAGAGAGTATCGCTTCCTGCGCTTTCGCATTTTTTCTGATACTGTCCGGCTCTTTCGCAAAAACGGCGATCGTTTTATAAAGCTCGCGTACCGCACCGCGGCGCATTTCGGAAGGTAAAAAAAGCCGAAGCGTGAGCGCCATCGGGCAACGATACCGCGCGCTGATGCTCTTCGCCAGGGCCAGACACTCGCTTGTCAACGCCTTGTCGATCACCGACGAAATACTTTTCAGACGATCGTCGCCGTAATCGCTCCTCTCTTTCAGGCGCATGACATAACCGTCGACCGTCATCCTCCCGAACGGAACACGGACGCGACTGCCTTCCTCCGCGCCCTCTATGGCGCGGTATTCAAATATTTTGTCCACTTCGCTGTGGGCTATATCCACGATCACTTCCGCAATCATCCGCCGTACCTTCCGCTCTCCTTTGCCGGCCGCCTTCCCCGGACACCCTGTACCGTTCGTCGGCATCGGCTGTCCGTCCGCATGCCCGTAAATCCATCGCCGCAGGATAGTTTTCTGCACTCTGAATGCCGAGTTCCCTGCCAAACCACAGCAAAGGCGTTTTATCCCAAAAAAACAGAATGCCCCGAATACTTCGGAGCAAATCCTGTAAGCCGCACCCTTTCAGGGAAGCTTTCGATCAGTCTTTGGTCATAGCCAGCTTGCCCGAAACGATTTCCTGGCAGGCAAGCGCGATCTCTTTTACGCCGCCGGGCAGTTCATGAATACCCTGGCTCTGCTCCTGGTCAATGATCTGGCGCGCACGTTTCGCCACCACTACGCACAAAGCATAGCGAGATGCGGGATGTTCGGGCGTGCCGAGTTTTTCTACCAATCTGTCCACTACCGGTTCGTTGATCATATCTTCTACCTCTGAAATCAAAGTTTTTTATGTAATTTACGTCTTCGTATTCACTACTCGACGTTTTGTACCTGTTCGCGGATCTTTTCGATCTCGTTTTTCAGCGCAAGTCCGGCGTTCGTTACCGCAAGATCGTTGCTCTTGGAACAGATCGTATTTGATTCGCGGTTAAATTCCTGCACCAGAAAATCCAGTTTTCTGCCCACGCGCTCTTCCTTGCAGATGGAACGGAACTGCGATATATGCGACGTGAGCCGCGTAAGTTCTTCGTCGATGTTGGATTTATCCACGAAAACAGCCACTTCCGTCAAGAGCCGCGTTTCGTCGTAATTGACGCCCGAGAGCACTTCCGTGATCCGCTCCGTCAGCTTCGTGCGGTAATTCTCCGCCACCTGCGGCGCACGCTCTTTTACCACGCCCACCAGCCGTTCGATCTCGTCCATGCGCGAAAGCATATCCGCGGCGAGTTTTTCGCCTTCTTTTTTGCGCATTTCGTTCAGATTGTCAAGCGCCGCCGTCAGGGCCGCCCGCAATGCGGAAAGCAGCTCTTCGTCCGCACCCGATACGTCTTCCTGACGCACTACATCCGGGCTTTTCAAAAGCGCCGTTACGGTAAAATCGTCTGCAAGATCGGGAAACATCGCCTTGATGCGCACCGCCGCGTCATAATAACTCTTCGCAGCCGCCGCGTCGACATACAGTTCCTTCGTCTTGTCGCGCTTATCCACATAGTTGATAAAGAGATCGGCATGCCCGCGCGTCAGCTTTTCGCGCACCAGCGAACGCACCGCCTCTTCATATGCATTGAATACCTTCGGACATTTCACGGACACATCCAAATAACGGTTGTTCACCGTCTTGATCTCCACGGTCAGCTCGATGCCGCCTTGCTTATATTCCCCTTTTCCGTACCCGGTCATGCTGAACATAACAGCCTCCTCGCCGGACATACCGTCCGTCCGCGATTTTTCAATGCTGCGGAGCTTTTTAAGATTTTTGCGCCGTCCGAAAAAACAGCCTGCACACAAAACCACAGAATGCCCCGATTTTTATCTTTCCCTATTATAACAGAAACGCAAAGAATTGACAAGCGGTTTTACCGTTTCTTTGCGTTCCTTTTTATTTTATTCTTTTCCGAGAATTTTTAAAAATTCATCTTCGCCGATGATGCGGATGCCCAGATCTTTGGCTTTATCCAGTTTGCTTCCCGCACTTTCGCCCGCGATCACGAGCGTCGTTTTGGAAGTAACGGCACTCTGATTGACGCCGCCCTGCTCCTCGATCAGCTTCTGCGCTTCACTGCGCTTGAAACGGGATAACGTCCCCGTCAGAACGACGTTCTGCCCCGCAAACACGCCGCCTGCCGCGACCTGCTTCATAAACGGTTTCACGCCTGCCTCCGAAAGCCGCAAAAGTTCCGCACGATTTTCTTCGTTTGCAAACCAGTTCACGATGTTCGCAGCCGTCTTTTCGCCGATATCTTCCATTTCCACCAATTCCGGTACCGTGGCGCGGGAAAGCGCTTCCACAGACTGAAACCGCGCCGCAAGGTCTTTGGACGCCACCTTTCCGATCCCGTCGATACCCAGCGCAAACAAAAAC
>CASEWU010000076.1 GCA_949291725.1 uncultured Bacillota bacterium | reverse complement strand
GAAATACAGCGTAAATTCATTATGCGGCTGCATGAACTCGAAAAACCTCTTGTGCTCGTCGTATTCGGCGGCAGACCGCTTGGATTGAGCGAAATCGAAGAGTTTGCCGACGCGATTTTATACGTTTGGCAGCCGGGGACGGAAGGCGGTAACGGGATCGCAAACTTGCTCTACGGTAAAGCAACTCCCTGCGGAAAGACGGTGATGAGTTTTCCGCGCTCATCGGGGCAGTGTCCGATCTACTATAACTGCTTTACGACGGGCAGACCCAAAAAACAGGATATGCCTTCGGCATTGAGCGGCGAAGAATGGCGCACGGGTTACGACGACGAATATAATTCTCCGCTCTATCCTTTCGGCTACGGGTTGTCGTATACCGAATTCGAGTATTCGGATTTTAAGCTGTCTGCTGCGAAGATGAAGCGCGGCGAAAAAATCGTAGCGAGCGTAAAGTTGAAAAACGTCGGAAAACGTGACGGATACGAAACGGCGCAGTGGTATATACACGACTTATTCGCTTCTATCGTGCGTCCCGTGAAAGAACTGAAAGGATATGAAAAAATCTTTTTGAAAGCTGGGGAAGAAAAACGCGTATATTTTGAAATTACAGAAGAAATGCTGAAATTTTATACGGACGGCGGGAAATATGCGGCTGAAACGGGCGCGTTCGAGCTGTACGTCGGCGGCAATTCCCGCGACTGTCTGAAAACAAACTTTGAACTTGTTGATTGAGGTGAAGAATGAGCAATGAAAGAAAACTGCCCGCATATCCGTTATTCGTAAAAGACCCGAATTTTTCGATTTGGAGCGTCACGGAAGAGTTGAACAAAAGCAATCCCCAAACGTGGTGGGGCGAAGAAAAGCGGATTTACGGTTTTTTGAAAACGCACGGCAAGACGTATTGTTTTTTCGGGAACGACGCAGATTTTTTCGCGTGCGGAGTTCTGAACGCCGAGCAGACGGGATTGGAGATTACGGCGTTTACGACCGATTACATGTTTCGCGCAGGGGAAACGGCGTTGCGCATAAAATTCGTTTCGCCTCTGCCGCCCGACGACTTAACGCTTACGGCGATGCCCGTTTGTTATATGGAGTATGAAATCGAGGGCGACAAAGACGCCGAGTTTTCTTTATTCGTAAGCCGCGACGTAGCGAGCAACGCATGCAACCAAGAGCGCGGCGTGCGCGGTGGCGTTATAAAATGCGAGGGCTTCGAGAGTGCCTTTTTCGGCTTGAGAAAGCAACAGCCGCTTTCCAACAACGGTGATCTTATCGGCGCGGATTGGGGATATTGGTATTTGTCCGGCGAAGAGAGTTTTGTTCTCGACGAAACCGATCTTGCCGCTTATCTCGCGTGCGGAAGCAAGCAATTTACGAATGCAAAAGAAGAACGGTATCTCGGTACTTTCAATCACGCGCAAAAGGGCGTTGTTTTGCTTGGATACGATGATATCGTTTCCATCGACTATTTCGGCGATTACCGTAAGGGGTATTACTTGCAGGATCATACGATATCGGAAGCATTACAAACGGTATGGCGCGAATACAAAAAAATAGACGAACGGCTTACCGCCTTCGACGGGAATCTGACAGAGCGGGCAAAATCTTTCGGAAAAGATTATTACGCTATTCTCTGCGCCGCATTGAGGCAAACCATGTCTGCGCATAAGCTTGTAAAAGACGGCGAGGGAAATCTTTTATTTTTATCCAAAGAATGCGGTTCTAACGGCTGTATCGCCACGGTAGACGTAAGCTATCCGTCCGTACCGCTATTCTTGCTCTATAACACGAAGCTTATTAAGGGGATGATGCGCCCGATCGTGAAGTTTGCGCGGATGCCCGTTTGGAAATATGATTTCGCTCCGCACGACGCAGGCACATATCCGCATTGTTGCGGACACGTATACGGATTCAACCATGCTGAGAATAAATTTTTGGGCAACCTCATTCAAAAGGACGACAAAGAGACGTGGTTTCCGTTTTATCTTTTGCCCGCCGATTATGATATTTACGATCTGAAAGACCAAATGCCCGTAGAGGAGTGCGCCAACCTTCTGATTATGCAATATGCTTGCTTCTCCCGCGACGGGGATATATCTTTCTTTGCGGAGAATTTCGATTTGGCGGAAAAGTGGGTGGAATATCTTATAAAATACGGTTTGAAACCCGAAGAACAACTTTGCACCGACGATTTTGCGGGGCATTTGAAAAACAATCTTAACCTGGCAATCAAGGCGACGGTGGGCATTGCGTGCTATGCCGAGCTCGCCGGGGCGGCTGGAAAGGTAAATCTTGCAGAACAATACCGTAAAAAGGCGGAAGCGTTTGCGGAAGAAATTACTGCTTTTGCAAAGAATTTTCCGCATATGCCGATTTCGTGGGATTCGGACGAGAGTACGTTCTCGTTGAAGTATAATTTTGCGTTCGATAAACTGCTGGGGTTAAATTTGTTTCCGCAGGAAGTATTCGAGAAGGAAATCGACTGCTATTTGAACAAGATAAACAAATTCGGCACGCCGCTTGACAATCGGGAGACGTACACAAAAAGCGATTGGCTGTGTTGGGTTGCTTCTCTTACGGACGATCGGGAAAAGCGCGAAAAACTGTTGGCGTCGATTGCAAAATTTTTGAAAGAATCGCCCAATCGCGTGCCGTTTTCCGATTGGTATCAGACGGATGCGGGCTCATACATTCATTTTCGTGCTCGCAGCGTACAGGGCGGATGCTTTATTTTATTGTTAAAAAGTGATGAATATGTTGAAAGGTAAATTTATCGGAGTGGCAGAAACAACGAACGTGTTCGTCGTTGAAAAGAGGTTTGTTGTAAAACCGGATGAGCGTGCGGTCTTGCGCGCCACGGCATTGGGACTTTATTTTGCCGAGCTCAACGGCGTGCGGGTGGGTGACAGGTACTTAACGCCCGGCTGGACCTCGTATAACAAAATGCTGCAAGTGCAGGAGTATAACGTTTCCGCACTCATAAAAGAGGGTGAAAACGTTTTAACGCTCACGGTCGGCGAGGGTTGGTATTGCGGCGAGCTTACTTGGGAAAAGAAACGGAATTTTTACGGCGAACAGTCCGCCGTCTGTGCCGATTTGGTGTTTTCGGATAAAATAATTTCTACGGACGAGAGCTGGACGGCGAGAGAGAGCGTGATCCGCGAAAGCGGCATTTACGACGGCGAGAAACAGGATTTTACGGCGAAATTAAAGCCGCTCGCCGTGTGCGAAGTTGCGTTCGATAAAAGCGTGCTTGTGCCGCAGATTTCCGAGCCTGTGCGAAACATCGGAAGATTATCCGTGAAGGAGCTGATACATACGCCCGCGGGCGAACTCGTCTACGATTTCGGGCAGAACATGGCGGGCGTGGTGGAAATAAAGACGCCCGAGGAGTTTGAGGGAACTCTCACGTTACAGTTCGCCGAAATTTTAGTGAACGGAAATTTTTATACCGATAACCTGCGTTCTGCCAAAGCGACGGATATGTTTACGGCAAAAGGCGCAAAGACGCTTTGCCCCGAATTTACCTTCCACGGTTTCCGTTATATGAAACTAACGGGTGCGGAACTTCCCAAAGAAAATATAACGGCAATCGTGCGGCATACGGACATGAAACGGACGGGACATATACATACGAGCAATGTACGGTTCAACCGTTTGATGGAAAATGTGGTGTGGGGACAAAAGAGCAATTTTGTAGACGTTCCTACAGACTGTCCGCAACGGGACGAACGTTTGGGCTGGACGGGGGACATCAATGCCTTCTGTACGACGGCGGCGTATAACTACGATATCCGTTTGTTTATGAAAAAATGGCTTGCCGACCTTCGGAACGAACAAGCGGAAAACGGTGAAATTCCACATGTTTGTCCGGACATTTTAGGGGAAAATAATTACGGAACCGCCGCGCTGTGGTGCGATGTTATCGTGATGGCGCCATGGAAACTGTATCGTATGTACGGCGATATTTCTTTTCTCTCGGATAATTATGCCGCTATGCAAAAATACATGCATGCATATGAGAAGAATGTGGAAAACGGTCTTGTCGTACACGGATTCAATTACGGCGACTGGCTTGCATTAGACGGGGAAATATTAAAAAACAGTATTCACGGCAGAACAGACTCCGTATTTCTTGCGAGCGCGTTTTATGCGGAATGTCTGCGGCTGGTTTCGGAAACGGCAAAGGCGCTCGGCGATCAATCGGAAAAGGAATACCGCGACAAATACGAAAAAACCTTGGCTGCGATCCGCTATGAATACATTACACCGAGCGGACGGCTTGCAAGCGACACGATGACGGCGCAGGCGTTGGCGCTTTGTTTTCATATCGTTCCCGAGGAGCAGAGAACGACGGTAGCGGAACAGCTCAACAAAAACGCCTATTCGTATAACCACCGCGTGACGACGGGGTTCGCGGGTACGCCTTATTTGTTGTTTGCTCTTTCGGACAATGGCTATTTTGATACGGCTTGCCGCATTTTAATGAATAACGGCTACCCCGGCTGGCTGTACGAGGTAGATATGGGCGCGACGACGGTGTGGGAACGCTGGAACAGCTTAATGCCCGACGGCACGCCCAATCCAGACGGCATGAACAGCTATAATCATTATGCTTACGGTAGCGTGATGGAGTTCGTTTACCGCAGGATCGCGGGGATAGAAACGGCGGAGGCAGGACTCAAAACGATTAGAATTGCGCCTAATCCCTGCAAAGGTCTTGACTGTGTTAAAGCGGAGTATGAGAGCGTACGAGGCAAAATTATTTCGGGATACGAACAAAGGGACGGCAAGATTAAATTTATGGCGGAAATTCCGAACGGCGCGCAAGCAGAAATCGTACTGCCGAACGAACAGCCGATAATGGTTACGGGCGGCAAATACGAATACGAACGAACATGGGAGAACCTCGACGGCGATCCGTTTACGCCCGAAAGCTATGTGACGGAAGTGTTTGATAACCCTAAAGCGGTAAAGGCGTTCAACGAGGTGTTCGGGGGCATCTTCACGGGGAGCGAAATCGCTTGGATGAAAAACGAACCGAAAACGCTCGGCTTTATGGCATGGTTCCGTGATTCTGAAAAGAAGATGAGACTTGCCGACTTTCCTGAAATGCTGAAACGCGCGAATAAATTATTTTTACAGTGAGAAAAGTATTTTGTTGTTTTACATTTACCACGGCGAACCGATATCCGATTCCTACTACACAGTTTTACGCAGACCGGACACCGAAAGCAGAGCTTGGAAAACTCAAAAAGATTTTTGAAAATAAGCAAGAAAGCTTAAAAATTTTTGAAGGCAAATACCAAAAGCTACGACATACAAGGGAGGAAATGAAAAATATGCGTTGGAGAAACAACCGCGTATCGCTGCTGATCAAAAGCAGCGACAGCAAATAAAGCAAAAAGCGGCGCAAGGAAAATAAGAGAATATGGTGGCAGAGGATATAGTTATCGTCGACCTTGACGGCAACGTGGTTGAGGGCAGTTTAAAACCTTCTTCCGATACTCCCACACACCTCGAACTTTACAGGGCGCATAAAGAGATGGGCGGCATAGTCCATACCCATTCGACGTATGCCACGGCATTCGCACAGGCTGGCAAGGATATAAGGGCATACGGTACAACTCACGCCGACTATTTCTGCGGCGATGTCCCGTGCTCCCGCTCGCTTACCGAAAGCGAGATGACGGAGTACGAAAAAAACACGGGCGTAGTGATAAACGAAACATTTGAAAATAAAGACGTCGTTGCAATTCCCGCATGCCTTGTAAAAAATCACGGGGTATTCGCCTGGGGCAGGGATGCGGACGAGTCGGTGTATCACGCCACCGTTGCAGAGGAGATAGCCAAAATGGCGTATCTGACCGAAACGCTCGGCTGCAGCCAGAGGCTTCCGCAATACGTTGCGGATAAGCACTATAACCGCAAACACGGCAAAAACGCATATTATGGGCAAAATACTAAATATTAAGTGCTTATACTTTATAATACCATATCGATACAATATCGGGCGTTATATACGATTAAATTATAAAATAAGATAATCTACTGTGTCAGGAGGGAACAAATGAAATATTATGCAAGTTGTCCTGTTTGCGCGCACAAACTCATGAAAGGTGAGAACGGAACGCAGGCGGACATTCGCTGCGCGCGGTGTAAAAATTTGGTACGTATTCGAATAGTCGACGATATTGTAACGGTTAATCTGATCGAATCGATAAGTACAACAACGGAAAACAAAGGAAGGCACTGCCCCTCTTAGGGCGGTGCTTTTCTCGTGTTTCCATAAATGTGGAAATCGTGAACTGCATAGGTTGATATAATTCCGCTTTTGTTGAAGTAAACTATATACAGAGGTGGAATGCTATGCTGAATTCAAAGGAACTGTACGACAAAATAAGCGTTTGGCGTGAAGAAAAGGGCTGGACGGAAAACAAATTGTGCGACATGGCGGGAGTATCGCACAGTATGTTCCATTCATGGCTTTCGCGCGGCACAATGCCAAAGTTGGATACTTTGGAGAGCCTGTGCTATGCGTTGGACAAGCCGCTCGCGGCGCTTTTGTTTGACGTGGACGAAAATAAACTTACGGGCGATGAAATTCAGCTGCTTTCCCGGTGGAAACAACTCGATATACGACAGAAGAAGGTAATTATGGATACGATAGATGCATTCGGGAAAACTGAATAATTTTTGTCGTGAGAGAAGTTGAAAACCGCAGCAGACATCTCGGACGGTTATGAGCCTGACAGAGAATAAGACCTTATAAAAGAGGTTTGTTCTTTGTCGGGCTTTTTATTTTACTCGCATAATAAACAAAGCATCCTCTTTGAAAGCGTTTTGTTCAAACGCGGTCAAGGAGAATTTTATATAAAAGGGCAATGCCCGGTGGACGCTTGGCCATCGGGCAATTATTTTGCCGATATTGCCGGCTACCCGATTGCTCGGTGGCGATTCAAAAAAATCGTCACGGAGGATCGGAACAATGGCAACAATCAGGTACACGTTTGCGGACGGACATTCGGAAGAAGTGGAGGTCACAGAGGAATTCAAGCGTGAATACGAATTTCTGCTCGTGCGGGAACAGGCTCTGTATTGGAAAGAGATGAAGCAAAAAGAACGTGCGGGACTTCGCTGCGTAAAGAATTTATCTCTGGAAAAATTCGGCGAGGACGGCTACGATTTGCCGGCAGCCAGCCCGGATCCGCTCGAAAGGCTTATTCAAAAAGAGGAGCGACGCGAACAGTATCGGATGATTCTTTCGTGCCTGACCGAAAAGCAGCGGCAAGTCTATATCCTGTTTCATATCAAAGGCTATAAGAAAGTACAGATCGCCGCCATGTTACATATCGACGAGCGGTCGGTTCGTCGGCGTTTGGAATGGGCGCAAAAAAGAATTTCAAAAAATTTTTTGAAAAATAGCCGATTTTGATGCGATTTTGTCCACGGATATATGAGAGGGTAAACTTCTCAATCATTCGGAGGTGAAAAATGATAGCAAACAAAGAAAAGCTCCGTTCCTATCTGGAATCGGAGAATCTGACGGCGCAGGACTTCGCGCGGCGGTTGAACGTTGAGCAGAGCGAGGCGGACAAGCTGCTTGCGGGCGAACGTGTCGGTTACGATACGGCGCGGAAGTTTGTCTATTACTTCCGCGGCGTGATCGCGCAGCACTATATCGACTGGGACGCCACGGAAGCAGAGAATCCGCTTGCGGAGGAAACGGAAGATTCCTATACGGAAGAAGGAAACGAAACAAAAGGGGAGGACGCGGCATGAGCAATTTTGAAATGAAGTACACGATCCGGCTCTACGATCCGGAACTCGTGGTCGAAATCGGGAAACTCTACAAGGCCCATTCAAAGGAATTCCGAAACAAAAACGAATTCATGACCTGCCTTATCCGCCTCGGCGTGGACGCGCTGAACGCGACGCCGCCCACTGCGCCGGCGGCTGCTGCGGTTCCGCCCGCCATGGCATTGGACAAACTGTACGAGGAAATGCGGAAGATCGAAAGCATCACCGACGAAACTGGTAAATTCCTGAAAGTGCAGGGGCAGAAAGTGGATATACATATCGCGGTAATGGAAAAACTGCTCGCGTCGCTCTATAACATGAACTTGGGCGAGCTTTCTGGTTCTCCGCCTTTGCCGCGCAAAGTAGAGGACGGCTTTTTCGACGATCTGCCCGTTCGCTTTGCGAAAATCATCCTCACGCTCGAACAAAAATTCGGGAATAAATGAGTGTACCGAATGTCAACTGCAAAATCAAATACATACAGAATGAGGAAGATCTCGCAAAATCGTCCGTATTAACGGAGAAATACGGCGGAAACCGTAAATTCTATTCAAGCCGGCTTGCGGACGACTATATGAAGTATATGGACAAAGGCTCGAAAGAGAAGACGGATTATATCTCTTATGCGGGCGATGAAGAAAAGAGCTGTGGCGTGTTCGACAAAAACGGTTTACTGACCGGCAGGGGAAAACAGAAACTCCGACAAAACTTGCGTAAAACGAAAAGCATAATTTGGGACTGTCTTTTGACCTTTCAGCCTGAATTCGGGCAGCGGTATTGCAACGACTACGAGCAGGCCTACGAGATGATGAAGCGGGAAATGCCGCGGTTTCTCAAAGACGCGGGCTTTAAGCCGGACAATATCACTTGGTTTGCGGCTCTGCACACGAACAAAAAGCACCGCCATATCCACATCAGCTTTTTTGAGAATGCGCCCACACGGATACGCCAACGCTCGAAGGAATTACAATTCTCGCACGGAAAGATCAACCAAGAGTGCATACGTCGGTTTAAGGTACACGTTGAGCAGAACCTGACGGACATCTCCGCAGAGCTGCGGATTGCCCGCAAAGAGGCAACCACCCTATCCAAAGAGGTACTGTTTTCAAAGGACAGCCTTATCCGCTACAACAACGCCTTTCAGGAACAGATACTCGACCTTATAGACAAGCTGCCGCCGAGCGGCCGCATCTCCTACGACAGCGAGAATATGTGCCCGTTAAAGCCGCTCATCGACAAAATCGTGGATACGGCAATCAAGTCAAACCGCAAGTGGTACAAGGCGTTCGTAAACTTTTGCGCCGAGGCGAAAAAGCACGACGACAGAACGCGGGAAATTCTCATCCGCCAGCAGATACCCGAAGTGTTTTGGCCGCAGTACATGAAGTCGGACGCTTATTTGGACGATATGTACCGACGTTTAGGCAACCAAGTATTGAACTACGTCCGTATTTACCGACGCCGCGAACGCCCAGCGAAAGGACGGCTCGCCCGCAAGCGCATCCGCCGCAAGACCGCCGTGAGCGTACTTGCCAAAGGTATGGAAATGCAGGCTGCCCTGCAAGTAGATTCCATGTACTTCTTTGAGGAATACCTTAAAAAACTCGAAGAAGCGCGCGAGGACGCCGCAAACCAAGAGGAAATGGAGAAAGATGAAATGGAATAAACTGTTTGCCAAACTGAAAAAGCCGCTCATTATAGCGGGTTGCACCCTCGCGGTGGCGTTTGTGGCGGGCTTTTTTCTCAATTGTCTGTTTACTTATAACTTCAAATTCCGCGGCGATATAAACCTGCTCGTGGACGGAAAGACCTATCTCTATGCCTTTTTGCTCTCGGTAATCGCCCTGACCGTAGTACTCGCCTATTATTACAAGCACTATTGGCTGAAACGAGCCAAGAAGATCATACAGGGCGACAAACGCGACAACGACGTTACGGCGAACCTCGAACAAGCGCATTTTCAGACGGACGAAGAAATTGACAAGAACTACACTGTAGCCGAATATTCCGAACTCGCTCAAAAGCCTATCGTCGGCATACCCATTAAAGCTGTCGAACGTAAGGGCAGATACGAGATACACTTTGCGAAGAACGCGCACACGATGATCATCGGCACGACGGGCAGCGGCAAGACGACCACGTTCATCAACCCCGCCGTGCAGATACTCTCGCAGAGCGCGGCGAAGCCGTCCATGCTTATCTCCGATCCGAAGGGCGAACTATACGCCCTGCACGCAAAATCGCTTGCGGATAAGGGCTACACGGTCAAAGTGCTCGATCTGCGCAACCCGTACAATTCGGTGCGGTGGAACCCGCTCGAACGCCCGTTCCTGAATTATCAGAGAATGTTACACATAGACGAGGAGGTAACGGCGGACGAGGAGCGCGGCGGTTGGGTATTTGAGGGCGAACTGTACAACGATCCCGAAGAACTGCAATCGGCCCTGCAAGTCAAAAAGCAATGGCTTTTCGACCAAGTGTACGAGGACTTGCACGACATGATAACCGTACTTTGCCCGATCACGAACAAGAACGAGCCGATTTGGGAGAGCGGCGCAAAGAACTTTATTCTCGCCATAGTGATAGCTATGCTCGAAGACAGCGCGAACCCCGCGCACGGCATGACAAAAGAAAAGTACAACTTCTACAACCTTATGAAAATCGCCACGAACACGGAGGACGACTGCGCGGAACTCATGCGGTACTTTTCAAGCCGCGGCCCG
>CASEWU010000075.1 GCA_949291725.1 uncultured Bacillota bacterium | reverse complement strand
ATTCTTCCACGACGACTTTATTGCCCGCCGTTCCGAATGCTTTGTCCAGCATGATCTGCTTTAACCCGTCTTTTGCCTGCTGCAGATTTTCGCAGATGAGTACTCCTTTCCCGAGTGCCAACCCGTCTGCCTTGAGTACCACGGGGAATTTTCCCTTTTCCACGTATGAAAGAGCCTTTTCATAATCGTCGAAAATCTCATACGCAGCCGTCGGAATCCCGTATTTTTTCATCAGGCCTTTGGCAAATGCCTTGCTCGATTCAATTTCCGCCGCCTTCTTATTCGGCCCGAATACGCGATGCCCGCGGCTTTCCAATTCATCCGCAAGTCCCAAAGCCAAAGGATCATCCGGCGCTATCACCGTGTATTCCACGTCTTTATGTGCATCGACCCAGTCTCCGACCGCTTTCAGGTCGCAATAATCCACATTCACGCATTCGGCAAGCTGTGCGATCCCCGCATTGCCTTTCATGCAATAGATCTTACCGACAGACGGACTTTTTGCCAAAGCCGCAACGATCGCATGTTCTCTTCCGCCGTTTCCGATAACCAGTACGTTCATTTTTCTCTCCCGCCGCTCAGTGATGGAACAGGCGCATACCCGTAAACGCCATGACCATGTTGTATTTATCGCAAGCTTCGATTACCAGATCGTCGCGCACCGATCCGCCCGGCTGCGCCACGTACGAAACTCCGCTCTTTTTCGCGCGTTCGATGTTGTCCGAGAACGGGAAAAATGCGTCGCTTCCCAACGACACGCCCGTAATCTTTGAAAGATATGCCTTCTGCTCTTCTTTCGTAAACGGTTCCGGGCGTACCGCAAAATATTTTTTCCAGACATCGTCGCCCAATACGTCTTCACATTCGTCCGAAAGATAAATGTCGATGATGTTGTTCTTATCCGGCCTGCCTATACCTTCCGCAAATTGAAGGCCAAGAACCTTGTCGCTCTGGCGCAAATGCCACAGATCTGCCTTGTTGCCAGCAAGACGCGTGCAGTGTATGCGCGACTGCTGCCCTGCACCGACACCGATCGCCTGTCCGTCCGCCGCAAAACAAACCGAATTCGACTGCGTGTATTTGAGCGTGATCAATGATATGATCAGATCCGTTACCGCTTCCGCAGGTAAAGTCTTATTCTTCGTAACAATGTTCTTGAGAAGATCAGCATTGATCTTGAACTCGTTTCTGCCCTGTTCAAAAGTAACCCCGTAAACCTGCTTATGTTCGATCGGATCGGGTTTATAATCCTTGTCGATCTTGACAATATTGTAACCGCCCTTGCGCTTTGCTTTGAGAATTTCCAAAGCTTTTGCCGTATAACCGGGCGCAATGATGCCGTCCGAAACCTCGCGCGCTATGATTCTTGCCGTTACTTCGTCGCACTCATCCGAAAGAGCGATCCAGTCGCCGAACGACGACATTCTGTCCGTTCCCCTTGCCCGTGCATACGCGCATGCCAAAGGCGAATCGTCCAGTCCCTCAATATCGTCAACGAAACAAGATTTTTTCAGTCGTTCGGAAAGTTTCTTGCCGACCGAAGCACTCGTAGGACTGACGTGCTTGAATGAAGTCGCCGCTACCTGCCCCGTGCTTTCCTTGATCTCTTTCACCAGCTGCCAGCTGTTGAAAGCATCCAGAAAGTTGATGTACCCGGGTTTGCCGTTCAGAATCTCGATCGGCAGATCTTTCCCGTTCTCCATAAAAATACGCGACGGCTTCTGATTCGGGTTGCAGCCGTATTTCAACTGAAATTCTTTCATCGCTCTTTCTCCTTATTTATTCTTGTTTACAAGTACTTTTTCATACTTGCCGCTCGCAAGATCCGTATAGCGCACATACAGAGAGATCTTGTTATTTTCGTTCAGATTATTCCATAACGTATCCGCAAATTCATGAATATCATCCGGGATCCGGACCCGCTCGGGCTCTCCCGTGAACGTAGGGATCGGATTTCCGTCGCAGTTATACGTATGAATAAAATGTCCCAGCCCGTTTTGCGGTGCATAGGAGAATATATAGCGGTTGCAAGCGCTGCCCGCCGCATCCGCACTCTTTAAAATGCTCAGTTTATATGTAAAATCATTGTCCGCAAAATTTAAAATTCCGCTGATGCGCGGCGTGAAATTCGGGGCATCCGGTTCAAAACAGCGCGTCTCCAATGCCTCTTCAAACGTCTTCCCGCTCATGAGATAATCGTAAACCGTGTCCGTCTGATCGCCATTGGTTACAATCACACTGTCTTTTGCCTTGCGTACCGGAGAATATATGATCAGCGAAGGGTCTTCCACTTTGCTCGCATCAAAAGGATAGATCGTGATTTCGTCCCCTTCTTCTTTGAATACACGGTTGCGGCTGTTCTCGCTCCTGCCCATGATGAAATACGCAAAAACCGCTTTCTTGCCGTCCTTGCTTTTGCCGATCACGATGCCGCGCCCCACATAGCTGTTATCCTTGATCAATTCGCCGATATCCGAAACAGAATATATATCCATTGTTTTACCCCACCGATTTTTTATTTTTCACGCTGCCGCGTCTGTTTTTATGCCATTCAAACCAATTACACACGATTATTCAGGCTTTTTCATTTGAGAATACGGACTTTCCTCCCGTCTTTCACAACCTTTCCCGTTGTCAAAAGCCGCACCGCTTCCGGCAATGCTTTGTGCTCTTCCTCCAGAATGCGCGCCTGCAACGTTTCCGGCGTATCGTCTTCCGCAACCAAAACCGCTCTCTGCAATAAAATTGCACCGCTGTCGTAATGTTCGTCCACGAAATGCACGGTCAGCCCCGATACTTTTACCCCATACTCAATTGCAGCTCTGTGCACGTTCAATCCGAAATACCCTT
>CASEWU010000074.1 GCA_949291725.1 uncultured Bacillota bacterium | reverse complement strand
TCTATCTGGAAGAAGACGAAATACTCGGCGCGGCGTACAGTATCGGCGATTTTTACGATTACGAGATAGAGGCGTCTGCCGGATATGACAATATTTGGGGCACAAACGTTTATTATACGGAAAACCCCAATTTTGTCCGGTATTTTATGAATACAACGCTTTCCGGATATGACGCGCAGCCGGATTTTGAACAAAAAGTTTCGGGTACTTCGCTGGAAATGAACGACGAGGGGACCGTGCTTACTTTCGGTTTTTACGGGCAGTCGGCCGACGATCTCTTGCTGAAATACGAAGTCACCGATATAGGGAGCACGGATATACCTGCAATAGAAGAATATATCAAAAATAATCCCGGCTATGAAACGGCCGCCGATCCCACAATGAACGACGGGCTATACGCTCTTGTCGACGGCTTTGAATTTGACGGGGCATACGGTATGCGTTTTGAGGTCTATAATACATATCCGGACGCCGATATGTTCGACAAGGCGGAAAAGTATACGAATTACAGCGTATATAACGTGTATAACGAAGACGGATATAATTATTGGTATTCCACGGCAACCGGCGGCGGTATTGCCGATTTGTACGGTGTTTCGCAGTCATTTGTTACGGAAAACGGAACTTTGGAGATCGCCGGAGAGAGCGGGTACACTCTTGACGATATCGAATTTTATTATAATTTTGCCGAGCCTGTCGCATATGACTATTACGGATTGGAACAGCGCGATAAAACCGACGAATTTTATTTTGATCTCACAAAAGCGCAGGGATTCACGGAATTTCTCGTGCGGTTTTTCGGGATAGAAAATTACGATGCGGAAAACAGACCTATAGTGGCGGTATCCGTAACTGAAAACGGGGCGGGAGAGCTCGTGATCTCCCTTTGGAAAACCGGTAAATACTATCAGAACGAGCCGGAGCGCAAAATGCTTGCTCTGCGCGCGGTGCTTAAAGAGTGGCAGGACGTGCGTGTAGAAACAGTGGAACAGTTTATCGAAGGGCAGAAAGATGTGTTCGCAATGTTGTCCGCACTGGTCGGCGAAGTGGAGGATTATTCTCAAAACGACTATACTTCGGCAAGTTTTTCCGCTTTTTCGGCGGCGTTGACCGAGGCGAAAGATGTTCTGGCGGCAAGCGCCGCCACCGAAGAAATGGCGCGGGAGGCATATTCTGCGCTGACTGCCGCGGTGAACGGTTTGGAGAAAAGGGCCTCCGAGGCAGATGTGGCCGAACTGCGGGCTTATATCGAAGAAGCCAAAACATATTCCCGGGAGGAGTATACGGCGTCGAGTTTTGCCGATCTTACGGCGGCGATCGAGGCTGCTGAGGAATATCTTTCAGCAGGCGATCTTTCTGCGTCGAAGGTGCAGGAACTATATACCGCGTTAGATGACGCTATTTGGTATCTGGTGAAATTGGGAAATCGCGATGCGCTCGCCGAAGCCGTTGCTGCCGCAGAGGGGGCGGACAGGGCGGGTAAAACGTCCGCGAGCATACAGGCTTTGGAGGCCGCCTTGCTCGGCGCGAAAGAGTTGGCGGAAAAAGCGGAGATCACGGCGGACGAGGTCGAAGAGGCGGTCGCCGCGCTCGAAGCAGCCGTTGCCGGATTGGAAAACATTGCGGATACGTCCGCCCTGGAAGCACTGCTCGTACAGTACGCAGGGGTGAATGCGCAGGACTACACGGCAGCAAGTTACGATGCGTTCAATTCGGTGAGAAC
>CASEWU010000073.1 GCA_949291725.1 uncultured Bacillota bacterium | reverse complement strand
CGGAATGTTACCGCTATACTCATAGCCGCAGACGGAGCAGATGTATTTGCCGATCGGCTGATCCTCATCGGGGATATACGTCGGGGCATTTTTGGCAGTTTTCCCTTTGACGACTTTATGGTAATAAGAATAAGTCATGGGGGTATTGCCGCTCGTAACTTCCGCGCCGATCACTTCGCCCAGGAATATTGTGTGGGTTGGCGTATCCATTGTATTGATGACGCGGCAGGCGATGTAAGCACAGCTGTCGGAAATTATAGGGAGTGTGTCGCGCACCTGGTAAGCTACGTGATCGAATTTGTTGAAATCTTTTCCCGAGCGGAATCCGAAAGTACCGATGATGGAGGGATCGGAATTTTCTGCAAGGGCGGAAATCGCAAAATACCCGCAATCGGCGATGCAACGGTTGGTATAGTTGTCTTTGTTGATGCTGACCATGACGGTAGCGGGATTTGCCGTAATTTGGGCAGCACAATTTGCGCTGCAGCCGGTCGGTCTGCCTTTGTCCCAGGTTGAAACGATATAGACGCCGTAGGACATGGAGTGAAATGCGTTCGGGTTCATGATTTACCTCTCAAATTAAAATAAATAAGCGGCGCATTGCTGTAAGGAATGCGCCGCCGGAAATCCTGTTGCTTTGGATCATAATTTTAAAATCCGCGGCAGGGTTTTATAAAAAAGGGGATAAGATCAATAATTTTCGGGTTTGAGCTGGAAATATGCTTTCGGGTGCGAGCAAACGGGGCAGATTTCAGGTGCTTTTTTCCCGATGACGATATGACCGCAGTTGGAACATTGCCAAATGCACTCTTCATCGCGTGAGAATACGAGTTCATTTTTGACGTTATCCAAAAGAGCGAGATAACGTTTTTCATGTTCTTTTTCGATTTCGCCTACCTTCTCAAACAGGAATGCGATGTGATCGAAGCCTTCTTCGCGCGCTTCTTTGGCGAAGGTAGCATACATGTCTGTCCATTCATAGTTCTCACCTGCTGCCGCGTCGATCAAATTTTCTTCCGTGGATGCGATATCGCCGCCGTGCAGGAGTTTGAACCAGATTTTTGCGTGTTCTTTTTCATTGTTTGCTGTTTCTTCAAACAGATTCGCTATCTGTACGAACCCGTCTTTTTTTGCTTTGCTGGCATAATATGTATATTTGTTGCGTGCCTGGGATTCGCCTGCAAATGCAGTCTGAAGATTTGCTTCCGTCTTTGTGCCTTTGAGTTCTTTTGCCATAGTTGTTATCTCCTTATCTGTTTTTATTCTTACATTCGGAACATATTCCGATGAATTCAAGATTTATTCTTTCGATCGTAAATCCGTTTTCCTGTAAAGGTTCTGATCCGTAATCCGGAACAGGAATATCGGTGTCGATCAGTTTTCCGCATACTCTGCATCGCAGGTGATAGTGTTCCCGGATGCGAAAGTCAAATTTGTCGGGCCCGTTGCCGGTTTCGATCTTCTGAATTTCATTCTGATCGGCGAGCAAATTAAGATTTCTGTATACAGTCGCTTTGCTGATGTGCGGATGTTTGGCGGCAATTTCTTGATAGACCTGTTCAGCATCCGGATGATCAAGATTCTGCACGGCATCCAGCACCAGCTTTCTCTGGATCGTATTCCTTCTTTCCATATCTTCCGTTATTGATAATTATTTTCAATTAGTATTATATCACAAAAAAGAAATTTGTCAAGATATTTTTTAAAGTTTTTTAGAGATATTGACAAAAGAGCCGCGCATGATTTATAATATAGGAAAGGAAAGCTGACAGGGGAAGCGAGGAAGTATGAATTACGAGAATACGGAGCTAAACTTTTTAGAAAAAGATGTCAAGCGGAATTTTGGAGAAGAGCTTGGGCAAAAGATATTCAACCGAGCATCGAAATTGAATGCGGAGCTTTCGGTAACGACGGATTATAAGAAAAGTCTGACGTTTGAACGGCAGCTTACTCGTCTGGTATTTCCTGTGATGGCATACTATAAGACTTTGTTGGCGTTCGGATACAGGAAAGACGCGGCGTTGGGACTGGTGCGGACGGAAGTGGCGAAAGCTGCGGTGGAGAGCGGAGAAGTGCTTGCCAATCAGATGCGGCCGATCTTCCCGTTTCGGGCATTTAAAGGGAATATTAAAAATTTTATAGAGTACAAATTTCCGGCGTGTGTGTGGAAGACTGCGAATCTGAAGGTAAAAGGCAGCGCCATACAATTTGAAGTACAGGAATGTTTTTATTTTACAATGACGGAAAAATTCGGATGTCCCGAACTGGGTGAAGTTTTCTGTGAATATGAAAAGACGGCCTTTGACGGATTGTCGCCGCAAATCAAATGCGAGCGCGGCGGTACGATCGCTACGGGGCATGACGTATGTGAATATTGTTTCCGGAAAGGAAACCGCAAAAAGATATAAAAGTTGACGGCTGTACTGTTGCGGTACAGCCGTCATTTTAAGGTGCGGACAGTCCTTGCGGATGCATTCAATGGCAATAGATGTTGAATATGGCATCTTTACAATGCATATGAGACGAAGTATATAAGCTGAAAGCAGCCCGTGTAAATTTTGCACGGGCTGCTTTCGGCTGAACGGGGGCGTAACTTAAAAGTTTTTGCGCTTGATGCATAAGTTGTTGCATAATGGGAAGTCGAATAGGAGGGGAATGCGTACCCCTCCTTTCTGAATGGAAAGAAAAGCAGTGCTTCATTTTTGTCGGTCGGAAAAAGAAGCAGCGCAGCAAAATGCTGCGCTGCAATATCAATATAAATTGAAAATTTCAAATTAAGCTTTGTCGTTGCTGCCGAGCACGTCGATGATCTTATGCTTGACAATTTCTTTGACGGCCGCACGCGCGTCGCCGAGGTATTGTCTGGGATCGAAATGATCGGGATGTTCAAAGAAATGTTTACGGATGGCTGCGGTGCAGGCCACGCGGAGATCGGAGTCAATATTGATCTTGCAGACAGCCATGGATGCCGCTTTGCGAAGCATTTCTTCGGGGATGCCGATCGCGTCGGGCATTTTGCCGCCGTACTGATTGATGATAGCGACACGATCCTGCGGAACGGAGGATGCACCGTGCAGGACGATCGGGAAGCCGGGCAGACGTTTGCCGACTTCTTCAAGGATGTCAAAGCGCAGCTGCGGTTTCTGTCCGGGTTTGAATTTGTAAGCGCCGTGGCTTGTCCCGATTGCAATCGCGAGGGAATCGCATCCGGTTTTTTCGGTAAATTCGCAAACTTCGTCAGGCTGGGTGAAATTAGCGTCTTCCGCTTTGACGTTGACGGCGTCTTCAATGCCTGCGAGCTGTCCGAGTTCCGCCTCTACGACGACGCCGCGGTCATGCGCATACTGAACAACCTTTTTTGTGATCTCAATATTTTCTTTGAAAGCGTGATGAGAAGCGTCGATCATGACGGAAGTGAACCCGTCGTCGATTGCGGATTTGCAAGCTTCGAAGTCAGCACCGTGATCGAGGTGCATCACGATGGGGAGTCCCGTAGTCTCGACAGCTGCAGCAATCAGATGTTTGAGATAGACGGGGTTTGCATATTTTCTTGCGCCTGCGGAGACCTGCAGAATGAGCGGGGAATTGCATTCCTTGCCTGCTTCAACGATACCCTGGATTGTCTCCATGTTGTTGACGTTGAATGCACCGATCGCATAGCCGCCCTGATACGCTTTTTTAAACATTTCGGTAGAAGTAACCAAAGGCATAATATAGATCCTCCGTAATTTTTTATCCTTATCTATTTTACAATAAAAGCGGGTAAAAAGCAATATAATTTAAAAAATAACTTGAATTTGCTTTATAAATTTTTGTCGAAGTATTATAATATAGAGGATAAAAAAGTTTTTTCCGTATGGAAAACCGTGCGGACGAGGAGGCTTAAGAATGAGAGATCCGAGGATCGAAAAGTTGGCGGATGTGCTGGTGAATTATTCGGTACATTGTCAGAAAGGTGAAAAAGTGCTGATCGAAGCGAGAGGGATTGACCATGAACTGGTAAATGCCTGCATCGAAAAAGTATTTGCTGCGGGAGGATATCCTTTTGCGGATGTAATCGATTTATCGGTAGAGAGAGCAATGATGATGGGAACGAGCGAAGAGCATTGCAAACTCCGTGCAAAGTACGCGAAATACCGTATGGAAGACATGGATTGCTATATCGGGATTCGCGGCGGGCAGAATACATTTGAACTGTCGGACGTTCCTGCGAAGAATACGCAGTTTTTTGATCGCGAATATTCTTTCCCTGTACATCATGAGATCCGCGTGAAGAAAACGAAATGGGTGGTATTGCGGTATCCGAATCCGTCGATGGCGCAGAATGCCGGACAGTCTACGGAGAAATTCGAAGATTTCTACTTTAACGTATGCACGCTCGATTATTCGAAGATGGACAAGGCGATGGACGCTTTGAAAGCGTTGATGGAAAAGACAGACAAAGTCCGTCTTGTTGCGAAAGATACAGATCTGACGTTCTCGATCAAGGGGATCCCTGCGATCAAGTGTGCGGGGCACATGAACATTCCGGACGGTGAAGTTTACACGGCTCCGGTGAAGGACAGTGTAAACGGCGTAATCACTTACAATGCGCCGACATTGGAGAAAGGGATCAAACACGAAAATGTGCGTCTGGTCTTCAAAAACGGCAAGATCGTGGAAGCGACCTCGTCGAATACCGAAGCACTGAATGCGGTATTGGATACGGATGCGGGTGCGCGTTACGTCGGAGAATTCGCAATCGGCGTGAATCCGTATGTAACGGAACCGATGCTGGATATTTTGTTTGACGAAAAGATCAGCGGATCCATTCATTTTACGCCGGGCTGCAGTTATGAAGATGCGGATAACGGAAACAAGTCAAGCGTGCACTGGGATATGGTTCTGATCCAGAGACCGGAATACGGCGGCGGTGAAATTTATTTTGATGATATGCTGATCCGTAAGGACGGTAAGTTTGTGATCGATGAACTGAAGTGCCTGAATCCTGAAAATCTGAAATAAGAGAATTTAGGCAAATTGCGTAAAAAAACACATAAAATTGCGAAAAGATTCTAAATTTTTTGAAAATAAAAGTATTTCGCATAAACTATTGACTAAATTTTGCCGATTTGGTATAATAACAATGCTGGTAAGCAGAAATTAAGTTAAATCTATTTTCAGAACGGAGGATATTAAAATGGCTAATGTAAGAGTTGCGATCAACGGTTTTGGCCGTATCGGCCGTCTGGCATTCCGTCAGATGTTCGGCGCAAAGGGATATGAAGTGGTTGCAATCAACGACTTGACGAGTCCTGCAATGCTCGCACATCTTCTGAAGTATGACTCTGCACAGGGCAGATATGCTTTGGCGGACAAGGTTTCCGCAACGGAAGATTCCATCATCGTAGACGGAAAAGAAATCAAAATTTACGCAGAGAAAGATGCGAAAGATCTGCCTTGGGGCAAGATCGGCGTAGACGTGGTTCTCGAATGCACGGGCTTCTATTGCAGCAAGGCAAAGAGCCAGGCGCACATTGATGCCGGCGCAAAGAAAGTTGTTATTTCCGCACCTGCAGGCAATGATCTGCCTACGATCGTTTACAGCGTAAACGAAAAGACGCTGAAAGCGACGGATACGATCATTTCGGCTGCATCCTGCACGACGAACTGCCTGGCGCCTATGGCGAACACGCTCAACAAATATGCGAAGATCAAGAAAGGTTATATGACGACCATCCACGCTTATACGGGCGACCAGATGACGTTGGACGGACCTCATCGTAAAGGTGATCTGCGCCGTGCGCGCGCTGCAGCTGTGAACATCGTTCCGAACAGCACGGGCGCTGCAAAGGCAATCGGCCTGGTTATCCCTGAACTCAACGGCGTTCTGGACGGATGCGCTCAGCGTGTTCCTGTTCCTACCGGTTCCCTGACGCAGCTCGTTGCGATCGTGGAAGGGGAAGTTGACAAGGACGGCGTGAATGCTGCTATGAAGGCGGCTGCTTCCGATTCTTTCGGTTATACGGAAGATGAGATCGTTTCCTCGGATATCGTAGGCATCACCTATGGTTCGCTGTTTGACGGCACGCAGACGAAATGCATGCCCATGGGAGACGGCACGACGCTTGTAAAGGTTGTTTCCTGGTACGACAATGAAAACTCTTACACCAGCCAGATGGTACGTACCATTAAATATTTCGCAGAACTGAAGTAATTTCATTTATAAAAACACCCGGCGGACAGGAAAATCTGTTCCGTCGGGTATTTTTTTTGTCTCAAAAAACCGATGGCGGCAGACCGACGGCAGTAGACCGACGGCGGCAGGTAAGAAAGTTCGGTAATTTCTGAAAATAGCTTTCATCGGAGTCTTGATAAGTATTTCGAAAACAAACGAAAAAAATTGCTGTGATTTTAAGGCGGATAAATGTTCACAGGCTATATCTGGAAAGAATAAAAAAGGAAGAGGGAAAAAAGGAGATGTAATTTTCTGTATTGAGAAAAACAAAAGAAGTTGTAATTTTTTAATAATACTGACAAGGAAAATAAAAGATATGGCTTGAAAAAGTTGATGAATTGTGATAAAATATATTGGAAAATTTGTGGGAAGGAAGCCGAAAAATGGGTGATATCGGAGAAAGGCTGAAAAATCTTCGCAAGAACGCGGGCATAACACAGGCAGATCTTGCTGAAAAATTAAATGTACATTTACAGACAGTTTCCAAATGGGAGCGCGGAATTTCAGTTCCTGACATAGGGCAATTGGGAGAATTGGCGGCGGCGCTGCGCGTTTCTTTGGAAAAACTTTGCGGACAAGAGGAGCCCAAAGAGACATATGTCGGCGATTTCAGTGCGGAGAGACTCGGAAAGATGATCGGGCAGCTTCGCGTAGAGCGTTCGGAAAGCCAGGAACAGCTGGCGAACGCGCTGAACACATCGTCGGACGCTGTATCGAGATGGGAACGCGGCGTTACGTGTCCGGATGTACAAAAACTTATCGAGCTTGCGGGATATTTTGGAGTGCCTGTTTCAAAACTCTATTGCGGAATCGGGCAGGAACAGGAAACGGAAACCGTAGCGGTTATGCGTAAACGTCGGAGGGTTTCTGCTTTGTTTGTAGCGGCTGCGGCTTTAATGGTGTGCGTTGTTTGTGCTGTTTTGGTTTTATTTTTGCCGCGCAGGAGTGTCGATTCTCTTGAGACGGTTGTATATACTGTGTCTTTGGACGGAGAACAGGTCAGCGTCAGTGCAGATGATTGGTTTGTGCCGGAGATACCGGAACGGGACGGTTATGAGTTTGTCTGTTGGGTAGATGAGACGGGCAATGCAATAGAATTTCCATGCAAGATCACCAAAGACAGCGAATTTTCTTCTGTATTTCAACCGCGCAAGTATAAGATCGATTATTGGTTGAACGGAGGCTTTTTTGAAACATCTCCGCAGAGTACCTTTGATGTGGAGAACGGTGCGGTAGAACTTTTGGCGCCGCAGAAAACTGGGGAAACGTTCGAAGGATGGTATTTGTCTGCCGATTATTCGGGCGAACAAATAGAAAATCTGGTTTGCGCCGGGGCGGATGTAAGTGTATATGCAAAGTGGAGCAGTACGGTTTACACGGTGCGTTACCAGCTCAACGGCGGCGTACTTTACGAAGAAAATCCTTCTCTGATTACAGCGGAACAGGAGACCGTATTGGAAGAGCCGATACGGAAAGGATATATTTTTCTGGGATGGTATGACGAACCGCAGGGCGGTACTCGTTATGATCGTGTCGGGGGAGACGGCGTAAAGAATTTATTATTGTATGCGCTTTGGCAGCAGAGCGATGAGCTCTATTCGGTGCTTTATGATCTGAACGGGGGAAAAACGGAAGGAGAGAACCCTGTTTCCGTGGGGGCGGGGGAGATATATCATTTATACGGTGCAGAGCGTGTCGGATACGACTTTTTAGGCTGGAATACAGAACCGGACGGAAGCGGGGAGTATTTGACATATCTTTCCGGTATCGAGGAATCACTGCATTTATATGCAATGTTTGAAGCGAAGGAATATCTTATCCGTTATGAATACAGCGGCGTTTACGAAGAGAATGCCAATCCGAACTTTATCAAGTATGGAGAACGGGTTGAGCTGAATAATGTGTATTTGTACGGTTACATGTTTGTCGGCTGGTACGATGCTTCGGAGGGCGGAAACAGGATCGAAGTGATCGATGAATCGAATATTCTGAGATTGACGGTTTTGTATGCACGGTATACTCCTTTGGAATATGAAATCACGGTGGATGCTTGCGGCGGGAAGATCGAAACAGCGGATGGATTAAAATCCGACTATACGTATGCGTTAAAATTCGGCGAAACCTTGCTTCTTCCGGTAGGTATTCGGGAAGGATATGATTTTCTCGGATGGTCGGATGCGTCGGGAAATCTGATCGAGAAGATAGACACGCTGAATATCGGGAATTTAAATCTCACCGCGCTATGGCGGGAAACGGAACATAAATATCAGATCTCATATGAGCTGAACGGCGGCGAGCTTTTGCAGTCAAATCCGGAAACGGTTTACAGCGGACAGGTTTTACCGCTGTATCAACCGGAAAGAGAGGGATATCTTTTCCTTGGCTGGTACGATAATAAAGACGGGAACGGAAACGAGTATGTATTTACTCCCGCGGACAGAGAAGAAGACCTTATCCTTTACGCGATCTGGCAGGAGATACGGATCAACGGGAGCAGTGCTTTCTTTACATACGAAAAAGGAGCGAAATCTGTTACGATAACAGGGTATACCGGCGAATCGGGAGAAAATGTGGTGGTCAATGTTCCGGCGATTATAGAAGATCTGCCGGTTACTTCCGTGGAATGTATGTTTAACGACGATTATGATAACATTATTCCGGATATGTATTATTATAAATCGATCATCATACCGGAAGGTGTCCTGACGCTTGGGAGCAATATGTTTTTCAGGGTCGAAGTGAAGGAGCCGTTTGAAATTCCGGCGAGCGTAGTGCAGATCATGCCTGATTGTTTTAAATCCTGCAAGATGGAAGTGCGGTTTGCCGAAGGGAGCAAAATTACAACCATTGGTGAAAGTGCGTTTGCAAATTGCTTTATCCCGTGCGTTTTCACGGTACCGGAAGGGGTTGAAACGATCGGAAGAAACGCATTTCGGCAATCGCTTCTTTTCGGTATAATTTTGCCGGAAACTCTTAAACGAATTGAAGATTGCGGTTTGTATCTGAATACAGTCAGATGTTCGTGCTACGGAATTTATCTGCCGGATTCTCTCGAATATGTCGGAAGTGAGGGGATCAGAAGTTCCGGGGAAATATGGACATCCTTGTCCGCGGAAGAGACTGCGACATTTTTGCCGAATTGGAATTCTCAGAAGGTACATTACAATGTTTCGCCGTTTACCGTAACGTTGCAGGATGGAGAAAACATCGAACAATTATCCGGCAATGTTTTTGAGTTGCCTCAGCCGGAAAAGAACGGATTTTATTTTGTCGGATGGAAAGACGGAAAAGGAAATTTTGTCGACAGATATTATGTGCCGGAGAAAAATATCACATTGTATGCGGTATATGAAAAAAATACGGATACGGACGGGAGAGTACCGGAACATGCGGCTGTGTTGTCATTGAACAGTGTTTACGAAATGAATCTGACGGGTACCGAATGGTATTTTACCATTCAAACGCAAAAACCTGTGAAAATATCTGTGCAATATTTCTATGATTTCGGAAACTATAAGATCGGATCGGACAGCTATATCGTGCTTTATTATAGCAACGGGACGGAGCCGCTGAAATTATGGTACAAAAATGACTTAATTTATACTCCCGGAGGGTATTTTATGATCGATGCGCAACCGACTCCGTTTGTTGTGAATATAAAAATCTATGTGAATGAAATTAGTAGTTGAATCTTGCATTAATTTTCGGTACAGAAGTAAGAAATCGTATCAGTTTTTTGGCGTCAAAGCCCGTCGGTTCAAGTTTTTGCCGACGGGCTTTGCTTTCGTGCAATGTCGCACGGGGGCGGTTTGTTTTTAAACATCAATACATTCCGACCGCTTTGATCGTGTTAAAATTGTTTTAAAACTATCACATGTGTAGACGGAAAGGCCGCCCCGTTGATAGGTCGCGAAATCGGATTCAGCCGAAAATTCGAAAATTCAGCGAAAAAAACGAGCGGATTTGCGAAAACAGCTGAACAAAAGCTTTTGCAAATATGTTATAATGCTGCTGTAAAAAGAGATGGTTTTCTGTCGAGACGACGCGGAAAGCGGTTCAATTTTTGAATGCCTTTCATAAGCAAATATTTATAGAAAAAGGATCGCTGAAGATATCGGGCAGTGTATTATAGGATGCGGACTACGTTTTTGTGAGCGTATTCGGCTTGCCAAGGTACGACAAAAGAAATGTTTTGCTTGGATTATCAGAAAATGCAGAATAAAAACAACTGACAAAATATGACAGCTTTATTCTTGTTTTTATGAGGTCAAAAAGAATATAATAAATATAGATAGTAGATAGAGTAACCGCGCAAATCGGATGGAAGGTAACGGAATGTGCAGGCGATGGCTTTTATGCCGTCTGTAAAGATATATGGAAATGACTTGGCGGAATTTCGGAGGGGGGAACAGAAAAAAGATCGGCGACGGAACAGTTCCCTTGCAAAAATTTTGTAAATCAAATGGGAATGAAAATAGAAGAGAGGAGCGGCATATATTTTTGCCGCTCCTCTCTTCTATGTGAAAGCGGGCAATCTTTTTAAAATAGAGTGAAAGTATAAAAAACGCGGTCGTTCCTTTGTTGCGAAAGCATAAAAATAAGGACCAAGTACCTTTCGCTTATCTTTGTTTTTGAAGAGTTCGGATAGGCAGCCAAAAAGTGTCCGTGAAAGAATTTAAATATTTTCAAAAAAAATTTTTAAAAAAGGTATTGACATCTTCCGATAAATGTATTATATTGTATGTGTACACGCAGACATACGGTTAAAATGGATGTGTATGCGCATACACAATGGTTATTTAGGGGCATGGTTGAAGTGTCAGAGTTGAGGAAAATAGCATGGTAACAAAAAGAGATGTTGCCGTAAAAGCAGGAGTTTCGACGGCGACTGTTTCAAGAGTGATCAGCGGTCACGGTTATGTATCGGGGGATGCGGAAAAGAAGGTATTGCGCGCCATTGATGAGTTAAAGTATATACCCAATAAACTGGCGAGCAATCTGGCGAAAAAAGAGAGCAATGTAATTGCCGTTTTGGTAGAAGATCTTCTGAATCCTTATTATATGCATCTTGTGGACGCCATGGTCGAAAGGGCGGCTGAAAAGAATTACATAGTTTCCTTGTTTGCTCTTAAAAACAGAAAAGTGAAGTGCGTACTGGATGACCTGGCAACAAACCGTGTGTGCGGGATCGTGAATCTTGCGATGTTTACCTGTGATTTTTCGGCATATGACGTATTTATTGAATCGGGGACGCGGCTGATCAACTGTACGAATGCCGATCCCAGTGTGGTGGTGGATTATGAGCCCGGAATGCTGGAAGCCATGCAACTGCTGCACGACAAGGGATGCCGTGATGTAGCGTTTATCAGCGGACTGGAAGAGTGGCTGACCTTCAAGGACAGGCGAGTGAATTGTTATCTGAACAATTTGGAACGATTCGGCTTCACGCGCGATGACCGATTGCTGTTAAGCGGAAATTATCCCAAAGAGAAAGCGCATAAAGTCGGGTATGAATTGTGTGAACAGCTTTTGCAATCGGGGCTCCGATTCGATGCGATATTCTGTCTGACGGATATGATGGCGTTGGGAGTTATGAAAGCGCTGTACGATCATGGATATAAAATCCCGGACGATGTTTCGATCATCGGAAGCGACGATCTGGATTTTGCTCATGATTTTCATCCTGCTTTAACGACGATCGATGTCGATAAGAAAGCGGAAGGATATGCTTATGTGGATTTCATTCTGGGCGATTGCGACAAAGAAATTGTCAGGATCAAGACAAAGCTGGTCGTTCGCGACAGTGTGAAATAATAAATAAAATACAGCCGGCTGTATTTTTTGCGGAAGCAAAAAATAAGTGATTTATTTGCGAGAAAAAGGAGGAGGGAGCTATGTTAAAAAGCAAAAAGCTTTTAATCAGTCTGATAAGTGCGGCATTTCTGTTGCTGGCCATATGTGTCGGAGCGATCAATGTCAGGGCAGCGGAAGGTCTTGTGCTCAAGTATGACGATCAAGAAGTAACGGAGATCGCGCTCACGGTCGGTCAGCGAAACGTCGATGTTTATTATGTCATTGACGGTTCGGAAGAATATAATGAAGAGCTGACCATTGTACCTTCGGACGATACGCTGATCTCAGTGAGCAAGAACACGAGCCGGAATCGTTTTCGTCTGAATCCTCTGGCTGTAGGGGAAGTTACTCTTACGGTTACGGCGGGAAGTTACAGCAGCGAACTGCTTGTAAAAATTTCCTATGAAGAGCCTGCGACGGTAAAACTGACCTATCCGGGAGAAACGGCGGCGCAAACGATCACGATCGACACCGAGCTTACGCTGAATTATTCGGACGATGGATTTGTCGTTACGGAACAGGCGGTCAATTCCAACGGACTTGCCGGGACATACGATACGGCAAACCTTGCGTATGAATGGGTGTTCGAAGAGAATACATGCAATGCTTCGTTCAAGGACGGCATGCTGTATGTCGGGGGAGTCGGAACGAGCAAAGTGAGCGTATGGGCTACGATATCGGGGGAGCGGAAAGGCGAACCGAAAGAATTCACTTTGACATCGCAGTATCAGCGTGTGGCGTCCGATCTGAATGCCGTTGCAAACGGTATCGAAATTACGGGAATCGTATACGATGCCGGGTCGGATAAAGTGATCCTCCGTTATGAGGAAGAAACGGAAGCGGGAGAATCGGCGGTCAAAGAGCAGGAAGTTGCTCTGAGCGAGCTGGTGATCGATTACACTGCCGGCAATCGTAAGTTTATTGATCCTGCCGGGATCGTTTGGGATTCCACAAACGCGAATGTCGTGAAAGTGGAAGGAAATAAAATTGTCTTCAATACGGATTCTCTGAACGGAAGCCAATACTTTACGCTGACGGTACACGATACAATCAATACTGTTGCGGATAACGTGATGGTAATCATCAACAAGGCCGCAACGGAAACCAAGGAGCCGGAAGGCGGATGCGGCGGCGTTGTTGCGGGTTCTGCGGCCGGAATCGGTATTTTGATAACGGCGGCGGCTCTGTCCGTTCTTGCCTTGAAACGTAAACAAAAAAACTAACGCACGAGGGTGCGAGCAAAGGAGTATAAGTCATGAAAAAGATTTTGTCGGTAGTAATTGCGATACTCTTGATGGGTACAGTGTGCGCGGCAACCGCCTGCAGCGGCGGAGCGACTCTGGCAGATCCGGATGATTATGAAGTCGGACAAGTCGATTTAAATATTGATGCAACGTTGGATGTCGCTTGTCTGAACACCACGCAGGAAAAAGAACTGATGCAGGATTTGGCGAAAGGCTTCCAGGCGATCTATAAAAACGTAAAATTCCGTTATACTACATTGACGGATTATGAAGCGGGAATAGCGCAGGAAATCGTAGCGGGCACGCAGTTGGACGTTATCTGGGTTCCGGATGCGTATGTAACGAGCCTTGCGGATGAAGAATTGCTTTACAATCTGGATAAATACATAGAAGAAACCGGTTTCGATACCTCTTTATACGACGAGACAATGATGGAGCTGGGCAAGTATAAGCATGGTACGGTCAGCGATGCGTCGCAGTATTTCCTGCCGCGCGATTACAGCAAGATCGTAACGTACATCAACAGAAGTCTTGTAGAGAAGTATGCGCCCGATTTTGATCTGGATTATTATGTAGAAAACCAGAACGAATGGACATGGCAGGCAATGCTTTCTCTGTGTCAGCAACTGAAGACAGGGATGGAAAACGAAACGAATAAACCGTACATCATCGAATCGATGTGGCAGTGGATGATCCAGTTCTATGGAATGGTTGAGTCTTACGGCGGAACATATCTGAACCCTGAAACAGGTGAAGTGGTATTGGATGAAGGCTTTAAGCAGGCACTTGAATCGATCAAAGAACTGATCGACGCCGGATACACCAAATACGACTCGGATCTTACGGAATTGTCGCGTTTCCATTTCGGGCAGGCAGTGTTGGCGTTCCAGTCGAGACCTTATCTTGCAACGGCGGTCATGTTGGATGAAGAATACGGTCCGGATTGTCTGGAAGTTCTGCCGTTCCCTGCAATCGGGGAGAATCCGAAGGTCGGTACAGGTACGACGGGTTACGGCATCTGCACTTCGACAAAGAATGCTGACCTTGCATGGGAGTTTTTGCGCTTCATGATGAGCAAGGAAGGACAGACGATCCTTGCTTCCAGCGGTAAAGCGATTCCTTCTTTGAATGAATTGCGCGAAGGTGAGAATGCAAGCTGGAAACAGTTCGAGGCAGATTACAACTACAATCGGGAAGCATTCCTGTATGCGCCCGAACGCGATATCGTGCAAAGTTATTATGATATGATCTCTTCGGCAAAGGCTTCGCAGCACGAGAAAGCTCTTAAAAACTCGATTTTTGAGAACTACTGGGGAGGCAATATGTCGATTGACGATGCAATCGATCACTACAAACAGGCGGTAATGTAAGCATGGTAACGGATGCGAACGAAAAGGCACTGGGGGGCGAAGAACCTGCGTTCTCGCCCCGCAAAGCCGGCGGAACAGCTAGCGGATCCGATCGCTTTAAGAAATTTATCAAAAAGAACGGGGCGGGGTTTATTTTTGCTCTTCCCGTTACGCTTGGTTTGATTTTCTTCACGGCGTATCCGCTGTTGTCTTCGCTTTATTATAGTTTTTTTAAAGAATACACGGTTTTGCGCGATCCTGAAGGGTTTGATCTTTTCTACAATCTCAACAGGATGTTCAACGATCCCGAATGGGTCAAGGCGGTTGTCAATACGATCATTTATACAGTAGTGAACGTGCCTTTGACGATGGTTCTTTCCTTTATGCTTGCGGTGTTTTTGAACTCCAAAGTAAAAGGGATCGGCGTATACAGGGTGTTGATTTATCTGCCTTGCACGATGTCGGTCGTTGTATCGGGTGTTGCATGGCGTTTGCTCGTGGATGTGGATTTCGGATGGATGAATCAGATCCTCAATGCGGTTGGGCTGCCTTCCTACAGTTTCCTGGATAAAGCGAGTTCGTCCATGCCGACGATGATTTTTGTCGGATTATGGGGACTGGGCGGATCCATGGTTTTGTGGCTGTCGCAGCTGAAGAACATTTCGCCGGAATTGTATGAGGCGGCAGATCTGGACGGTGCTTCGTCCGTGCGTAAATTCTTTTTCATTACGATCCCGATGTGCACGCCTATGATTTTCTACAACCTGGTCATGAGCGTGATCGCGTCCTTCCAGGTGTTCGCACAGGCGGCAACGCTGGTGCAGGGCGGCGGCAAGGAAAATTCTCTGTTGTTTTACGTTACGAAAATATATTCCGAGTACAATACCTGTGTATCGCAGGGTACGATGGGCTATGCCTGTGCTATGGCATGGGTGCTGTTTGTGATTGTGGCTTGCTTTACGGCAATCATTTTCAAATCGAGCAAATGGGTGTTTTACGGAGGTGAAGAGTGATGCCGGATTATTCTACAGTGCAGAGTGCGGCTTCTTCATCCGCAATGCATACGCATAAACATATCGATAAAAAGAAGATCATCAAGCATACAGTAACGCATTTTTTTCTTGTGATTTTGTGCATCATATTTTTGTTGCCGATCTTTTATATGGTTACGACGAGCCTGATGAGCGCAGTAGAATCGGGTCAAGGTAAATTTATACCTACGGCGCTGCATTTTGAAAATTATGTCGAAGTGCTTTCGCCCGAACTTTTGACCTTTTTCAAAAACACGGTCATCGTAGTGGGACTGAACGTTATCTTTATTCCGTTTTCGGCACTGTTTACGGCATTTGCGTTTGTCCGCTGTAAATTTGTAGGACAGAACATCTTATTTACGATCATTCTGTCTACGATGATGATTCCGGCAATCGTATGCCAGATCCCGATGTTTGTCGTTTACGTCAAGATCGGCTGGCTGAATACGTTGTGGCCGCTGATCGTCCCCGGTATTCTGGGCGGCGGCGCGGGCAATATCTTCCTGGCAAGGCAGTATATGCGTACGATCCCGTCGACTTTGGATGAGGCGGCGACGATCGACGGAGCAAACCGTTTTCAGGTTTTCTTTTCCATTTTCATGCCGCTGTGTAAACCGATTGCGATGTTTATGATGATCACGACGTTTACGGGCATGTGGAACGACGTAGTAACGCCTATGTTGTATCTGCGTCAGGAAAGCACCTGGACATTGGCGCTTGGTATTTATAACTGGTTTACGGGACCTGTAACGGGGTCTTCGGCGCCGAATATGCGTATGGCGATCGGCATGTATATGTTGGTTCCTTGCGCGATCGTATTTTTCATTTTCCAGAAGCAACTCATCGACGGCGTGCAGATGGGTGCAGTCAAAGGCTGAGAAAATTGAATCGGAAACGACGGGAAATCCGTTGTAATAAAATTTTGGGAGGGAAAGAGTATGACACAAAAAAGAACGCTGACGCTTGCATTGCTCAGTACTGTTGTGGCAGTATGCCTGATGGCGGCAATGCTGTTTACCGGTATCTTTACGATCGGAACGTCGGCAGCGACCACGACCACGTCGTATAACCTGAACAACAAGTTCGGGGTATATGCGGATGGCTGGTCGAACCTGATTGAACCGGTAGGAGAGGAAGTGATCCTGCACTCGAAGACGGTCGGCACCGGAAAAGATGCTGTATTTCAGCGCGGAAACGGTGGTTGGGTATTCAACAACAACGACGGTATCGGAGGCTGGGAACTGAACGGGCTGGAAATGCAGTTCTATCTTACAACCGGCAGTATCCTGAACGATAAAGACGGCGAATGGATGCGTTTGTACATTGTAAATGACACTGCGTGGTACGGACCGGATGCGACGAAGTGCGGGCTTTCGCTGTGGTTCCGCAGGTACGACAGGGAAAAGAATACGACCAGCATTCTCGTGCGTTATATGCTGGCGGGCAACGACGTATATGCCGATTACGACATTTTCCACAATGTCCCGATGTATTTCGACTATGATTACTTTACGGACAGCAAAGTAGAAGGGCATGCACCTGAATCCGGCACGCTCAATACTTGGAAGTTCTCGATCGTGGATAAAGAACTTATTATGAATATCAACGGAACGGAGATCAAAGTTCCTATGGGGGCTGATTCCAAAGCAGGCAAGGATATCCTGGGTGCTTTCCAGAAACCGCAGATGAGCGATTCGGCCGGCTTTGTCATCTGGAGACCTGATGATGGGGCTACGACGGACACGAAGGACAACGGTCTTGCGATGCGTATCGTCTCGGCGAAGAACGTGCGCGAAGGATACGTGTCCGGTGCGGCGACGGGATATACCGACCTGACGGGCGGCGATCTCGAATATACGTATAACGGATTAGGTTATGCAAAATTCCGCGGAACGGGCGACGAGTATTCGTTTGCATACGCTGCGGGTGCATATCTGGATGAAATGAATGCGGATTTCCTGGTCAACGGGTATACCCTTGCTCAGGGAGATACGTTTACGGTGCGCATGCAGGGCACGGAAACGGCTTACGATATGATCTTTACCAAGACTGCGGAAGCAGACAAAGCGACTCTGACGATCAAAAACGGTGAAGCAACGGTAGTTACGGATAAGGCGGTTGATTTTGTCTGGAACGGTATTGCATTGGCGGATAACGACGGGATCGGTCATAGCCGTATTTACAATACAGTGTCCATCAAGAGCGTCGCGGGAGATTATACGCTGTTTGTAAACGGTGCAGAGATCACGGAAGCGGCAGAGTCTCTTGCGAATTTGGCTGAGAGCAATTCACCTCAATTCCAGTTACAGTTCCTTGTAGCGGGTTCCTCAGCAAGCGAAGTAACGGTTCGTTCGATCGAAACGAAAGGACAGGAAGTTCTTGAAAGCGTCGACGGCTTTACCGTTTCGGATGATGTTGTAATCCTGAAAGTTGATGAAAATACGGCGAAATTCTATGTCGTTACGGATACTGCTTATACGGTAGAAAAAGAGGGTATTCTCCCTGCGGATAGCTTCCAGGCTACGTTCTCCGTTGCAAAACCCGGTACGCATGACAAGGCGTTCCGCATGATTTTGGACAATGAAGGCAAACAGGTCATCATTGAATTCACATACAAGACCGATTCGACGGCTGATGTGAAGATGTATATCAAAGATACGGCTGAAACCCTGATCGGCGAAGGCACGAACGTTGATTTCAAATGGAGCGAGTCGGAAACCAACCAGGTCGGCGTTGCCGTGATCAACGGCAGACTGAGAATGCTGGTCAATAAATTCTCTGTGGTAAACAAAGAAGAGGCTACGGAATATACATCCTTTGTTCAGTCCAATATGGCAGAAGGCGGCAACCTGATTTTCGAAAGCTTGGGCGATGCAAAGACGATCTTTATTTTCCATTCTTCTACGAAGAAAGTAGAAATGGCGTCGGCTGCTCCCGGTTGGGGCATGGGCGCGCGCAATGCGAGTGCTGTGTATGTATATGGCACAGACGGTTCGACGGGTATGATCATGGGCGACAACACTGCTTCTGCCCTGTATGGTACGGATATAGCGCTCAATAAGGTTTATTTGCGTGTCAAGACGGAAGACTGGACTTCCGGCGGAATAGTGATCGGTCTTATGAACAGCGGCGACCGTGCAAAATGGTATACGTTGGAAGGCAATTCCGGTATTGCGATTACGCTGGCTAAGCACGTGCTTGACGGTGAGCTGCAACAAGGCAAGATCGTTGTTTCCGTTTCGTACAACGATGTAACGAACGTAGAACATAAGCTCGTAACGGAAGGCATTGTAACCGATTGGCAAGACGGCGTTTACTATGATATCTCGATCACCGGCAATGTCGGTGCAAACGATTGGGCGATCAAAGTCGGCGACCTGACGATCAATGCGGCGCATGATGCAGCGGCTGATAACTTCAACGAACTCATGGATACCGTATATAACGGATTCACGGGCGGTTCTGCGAAGGGTAACGGATATCTCTTCACAAACGATGATTCGGCAAATACTGACTTCACGATTTACTTTGCAAGCCTGATGAAAGCCAACAAGGTTACGGTCAGCGCGAAGACGACGAGCCTGAAAGCTGGCGAAACCACGCAGGCGAGTGTTTCGGTATCTCCTTCAGCAGCTTTGCAGAGCGGAACATGGTCTTCTTCGGATACGGCGGTTCTCACGGTGGATGAAAACGGGCTGGTCAAGGCGGTAGGCGCCGGAACGGCAAACGTGATCTTCACGACGGCTGACGGATCGACGGGTACGCTGGAGATCACGGTCAGCGGAGACGGCAGCAGCGGCGGTAACACTGACGGCGGAGAAGATTCCGGCGCGTCGGGCGGTTGCAGCGGATCTGTGGCATGGGCGTCCGGTATCCTGGGCGGATTGCTTCTGATCGGAGCGGTTGCGGTTATTCTGAAAAGAAAGAACGCATAATAAAACTGCATAATAAATGAATCGTTGTGCCCGAAAATGTTATTTTTGGGCACAACTGATTCTTAAAAAAGAAAAATTCGGTGAACTGTATCCCGGAGCGGGTTTGGAATGCAAAGGAGCCGGGGAACAAAAAGGAGTTGTTATGATTGCAAAAGTTTACAGGATTGGTTTAACGGTATTGCTCGCGCTTGTGATTGTATTCAGTGCGATCGGCTGTACAACAATCACACCGCCGGAACCCGAACCTCCGGAAGAAGAGAAACCGGAAAATACAGGACCTGCCATCAGTGCGGACGGGAAAGTAGCAAAAGAATCGGAAAACGAACTGCATTTCGTAACGTCGGATGCGCAGTTTAATGCGTTTATCAACGATTATTTTGAGCGTCAGATCGGGGTTACCGGAAAAAAAGTTACAGAGTTATATCCCGGGCAGGCTGAAGTCGTATGGAAAGAATGGGAAGCCAAATCCCTGATGTGGTACGACAGTACCGGTTCCGGCGATTTGGGCAGACCGAGCGGCTATCAATATCTTGTGGATGATTTCCGTTCGATACCGCAGGACAATTTCGGATATATCTGGGCTTCCTGTGAAGTTTCGGATACGCCGGACGGTGGAAATTCCTATACTTATTTTGATCAGGGCTGGCCTTTCCCCAGTTTTGAACATTCCGGGGCGACCAATTATGGATTCGGCAGCAACTTTAACGAATCCTATCTTCCTAACGGCTGGAATGTTACGGGCGCCAGCTATTCGATGAATAGCGGAAACCTGGTACTTACGCCGAACAGCGGTAATGAAGTAAAGGTTACGCTTTCAGGGATCACGGGCGGCTATGCATTTTTTGCTCCGTTTGTGGAGACGGAAATAAAGATCTCCGGAAACAATTCCAAAGTGCTCGACGATCTGTATCTGGAATGGTCTTTGGCAAACGGAAAGAGCTATTCTGTTTCCTATGCGCAGGCCGGGACACAGGATGTCGACGTCAACGATAACAGTTCTTATCATTATTATTTTAATACATCTGTACAGGAAGGATGGGGTAAGACCAACGATATCTGCTGCGAAAACGGTGCGTCTCCCGATGAAGAGATCGTGTCCATGTCGCTTGTCTTCAAACCGAAGGACGGCAGGTCGCTTTCGGGGCTGACGATTTCGGTGGATTATTTCCGTACGGATTTTGATGACCGTTGTGTGCAGACAAACTCTATTTTCTTGTCGGCGTTTGCGGAATACTACCGTTATACGGGGGACAACGCGATGCTGGAAGAAATGCTGACGAAATGCCGCAAGGCGTTCCAGTTCTATCTCACGTACTGCAACGGTGCGAGCGGACTGATCGATCAGGATAATTTTGTGGGGCATGACGGAATTCCTGTAGCCGGCCACGGCATCTCTTCGGGATATTTTGATATTCTTGCACTGCCTTCGCAGAGCTTCTACTTCAATGTTTACTATTATAAGGCGATCGAAGCCATGGAGTATCTGGAGCGTATGGCAGAGGCGGCGGGGATCAATATGGATTCTCCTTCTGTGGCCACGAGCGATCTGAAAGGGCAGGAAAAGTACAACCAGACCGCAGAGAGCCTTGCACAGCTTTTGGAAAAGACGCGCACTTCAATCCAGAATACTTTCTGGAGTACGGAAAAAGGAAGGTTTGTTGAAGGGTATATCGATTGGGAACAGAGCGGACACATGGCTGCACTTTCCGGCACGAACGTGATCAATTCCAACACCATCGATTACGGATATCTGAGCTTTAACCTGGAAGGGGTAGCAGCCGGCGTTGCTACGGACGAACAGGCGAAGCAGATCATGGATTGGGTCAGCGGAGAGCGTGAAGTTTCCGGTGATACGGCGAAAGGGAAAGATGAAATTTATGAGTTTATCTGTTCGCCGCTGATCACGACGAAGAGAAATCTTTATATGTTTGCATACGGCGGATTTACCGGCAATTTCGGCAATCAGGTACAGGACGGCGGCAGTGCCATGTGGGTAACCTATTATGACCTGATCGCACGGGCGCAGGTGTACGGGACGAGCAATGCTTACGAGCGTACAAAGGAAATTTACGATTGGTACGAAGATGTTTCCGAAGCATATTATGAGATCAACCCGGACGGCGTGAGACCGGATCAGTTCTATCGTGAATATGCGAGAAACAACATGGTGTCTTTGCAAGGCGGCGGACAGCAGGGCGCTTTGGGACTGGACGAAGAGTTTTTGGAAAACGCGATGGTTGTTGCGGCATATCCGGAACTCATTCTCGGCATGGATTCCGTCGATTATAAAGTTTTGGAGATTGCACCCAACCTGCCTTCGCAATTGACATATTTCAAGGCGGAAAATCTTGCTTATCAATATGTAAAATATGATTGCACGGTCGGTAATAATTTTGTGCGTATTGAGAACGTGCGGGATGGTGCGGTAGGCAGTTATAATGGTTCTTCGGAAGGGGTTACGGTGCGTATTTCGTTGCCCGAGCCGGACGGAACATACCAGGTATTGATAGACAATACCCCTACGACTGATTATAAAGTGGTCAACGGGTATGTGGTTGTTGAAGTACCTTTCAAAGATTGCTATATTCATTTAGCGTGAGGTTTTTCATGAAATCAGGAACCAGATTTGCGGCGGCAACGCTTGCCATATGTCTGATTTTCGGGGCGGTCGGGTGTGCGGATGCAACGAAGACCCCTCCGGATACGGGCAACGAAACATATACTCCGATCACAGATTTTTCAGACGGAATCATAGATAAACAGAGCGACCTTACTTTAAATTATGTGTCGTCGGATACACAGATGGATGGCTTTCTGAATGATTATTATCAGCGGCATATCGGTTATCCGTCCGACAAGAAGGTCGTAAATCTGGATGTCGGTGAGGGCGGAACGGCCTGGAAGGAATGGGAAAGCCTTTCCTTGATGTGGAACAATACGGTTTCCGGTGTAAATACCAACCGTTATGCACGTTTAAAAGACTGGCTGGATAATATTCCGGTAGATCGGTTCGGGTATGTCTGGAGCAATCAGGATGATCCGTCCACGCCCGCGACCAACAATTCTTATACGAATTTTGACCAGGGCTGGCCGTTTCCGAGCATGGAAAGCATGGGAGTACGCGGATACGGCTGGGGAACAAACTGCAATGTGGCGCCCGGAACAAACGGTTGGTCTACGCGCGTTAAAAGTTTTTCCTCTTCGTCTAACGCACAATTTACCTATTCTTCCGGAAATTATGTGCTCAGCGCCAACGGTTCCGGAGACGTATACATTGAGCTGAGCGGTATCGAAAAGGGGTATACCTTCTATGCTCCGTTTGTAGAAGTGGGATTGAACATTCTGGGCAATTCTGAGGCTGTCATCGACGATGTGTATCTGCAGTGGCAGACGGCGGACGGAAATTCCTATACGGTATCTTACAGCGAATTCGGGACCCAGGAAAAAGACTTTAATCAAAGTAATTTCCGCAGTAAATTGTTTTTCTCAATGCCCGGCGCAGAAGGCTGGGGAAGCAGCGACAATGTCTACGGGGATACAGGTTCGCCGGTTACGTCCATGCGGCTGATTTTCAGACCTGAAGACGGTAAATCTCTGAAAGGGCTGTCCTTTTACATCGATTATTTCCGTACGGATTTTGATACACGTTGTGTGCAAAACAATGCCATTTATCTGGACAGCATCGTAGAATATTATAAATATACGGGCAGTACGGAATATCTTGCGAGCAAGTTGGACGATTGTCGGCGTGCGTTCCAGTTTTTCCTGACATATTGCAACGGCGCGGACGGGCTGATCGATCAGGACAACTTTGTGGGACATGACGGAGTACCTTTGGCCGGTCATGGTATCTCCGCAGGGTATTTCGACATCGTGTCGCTGCCGTCCGAAGATTTTTACTTCAATGTATATTTTTATAAAGCGATCCAGGCGATGATTTTTATTGAAGAGACCGCGGCGGAGCATTCGATTTCGGGAGACGAGGTGTCGGTAGTTACGCCTTTCATGGATGGTTCGGAAAAATATGCACAGACCGCAGAAAGTCTGGAAACGCTTGCGCAGACTTGCAAGGAACAGATTCAGAAAACGTTCTGGAACGAAGAGAAGGGACGTTTTATAGAAGGCTATAATGATTGGGACGGCGAACTTTCCCGTTATGTAAATGCGTCCGAATCGGAAACATGGAAGATCAAAGAGCTTGCATCGCGCGGAGAAGAGTTTGATTTAGGATTTCTTGCTTTTAACGTAGAAGCGGTGGCCGTTGGCGTAGCGACCGATGAGCAGGCGCGCCTGATCATGGAGTGGGTGGACGGCCAGCGGACGATTGCTGGCGACGATTCAACGGGAGAAGATCTGTATTACTTTGAGTGTGCTCCCCGTTTTACGACGATCAACAATGATTATTGGTTCTATTGCGGAGTAGCGACCGACGAGAATTATCCGTTTTCACAGCAGGTGCAAAACGGCGGCAGCTGCCTTTGGATTTCTTATTACGATATTCTGGCGCGCGCCAAAGTTTTCGGGGCAGACAATGCTTATAAGCGTCTGCAGGGGATTCAGAGCTGGTATCAGGACGTGATGACTGCATACGAACAGGCAGTACAGTCCGGAGCAGCAGACAGCGCTAAAGAATTTTACCGCGCGTATTACTATGATCTCGCCGAATGCAGTGATGCTGCGTATGACGTTTTTAATAGTACGTACAACCAAAAACACATAAGCCTGCAGGGACAGGTCAACGGAAAGGATTCGGCGGGAGCTTTGGGCTTGGATGCAGAGTTCCTGGAAAATTCGATTTTGTCTGCGGCAATTCCTTTTACGTTCTTCGGATTGGACGTTCAGGATGATAATTTATGTATTGCACCGAATCTTCCTTCGGATGTGGAATACATGAAGATGGAAAATCTGGCGTTCCGGTATTTGAAATACGATCTGTGTGTCGGGGATAATTTTGTGCGCATCACGGATGTGGACTATCTGCAGGTAGTAGATGGACAGGAAGGGCTCTACATGACGGTCCGCTTCCGTAAACCGACGTCAGAATACCGCGTGTATCTGAACGGAGAAATTCTTGAAACAGGTGTCGAAGAGCAAGGAGATTTTGTAGTGGCGCAGGTTCCTTTCGACGGCAGAGACATCTTTGTCAAAATCGGATAAAGACGTGTGCAATGAAAAAATACTTTGACCGAAAGCTTTGCGTTACAGCAAAGCTTTCGGCTTTTTACAACGGAGGCGCGGCATAACATGCCGCGCCTCCTTTGTCATTGGTAAGCAAATTGAAATAAAATTTATTGACTGCTTTGTGGGGAAATGTTAGCATATTTAGGCTTATGCCTGTCCGAATACAAATACAGGATGAAGGAGTACGTTGATTAAATCCGAAAGTACTTGTAACCGGTTCCTTTAGGTCAGACAGCTACCGTTTTACGGCATTTGTAAATTCATGATACACAAAGGCTTTTTGGATGAGCGGTCAGGGTAGTTTAGTTAATTAATTCCTTTCAACGGCATTCTTGCGGACTGCAAAGTTATATTTATTTTTTTGCAAAACGCAAAAAACGGTTGCTCGGCTTTATGTAGAAGCAATAAAAATAGCTTTATTTTCATTTAGAATTACTTGACGAAAATAGTTCTATATAGTATTATAATAGTACGATATAAAACTATTTGCTAGTGGAAATTTTAGGGAATCTTCTAGGGGCAATGAATGCTTGATTCGATTTTGTAACTTTTAGCTGTGAAAAGGAAGCGTTTAATACAGAGATGTATTTTAAAGCTTATGTTTTATGCAGTGGGTAAGGTTTGTTTGAGCGGATGACGGCGTGTATGTTGTTTTTAGTTGGAACAGATGAGCAGAGATATCTAGACTTAAAAGGATAAATTTACGAAATGATATTTGATTTAAAAGACAGAATCAGAAATTTAAATATAGTCATAGGATGTCCGATAGGTTGCAGATATTGCTATGCGCGCAATAACTGTCGCCGATTTCACATGACCGAAGATTTTTCAAAGCCGGTATTTTTTGAAAATAAATTGAGACTTTTTGAAACAAAAGAGCCCAAAGTATTCTTGCTTACAGGCATGAGTGATTTAGCTTATTGGGAAGAAGAATGGACGCAAAAGGTGTTGCAAAAAGCATCTGAGACGCCTCAGAACATATATTTATTTTTGACAAAGCGTCCTGAAAGACTGAATATTCATACAGATTTGGATAATCTTTGGTTTGGCGTAACCGTAACCTGCGCGGAAGAACGCAATCGTATCGAAATATTAAAAAGACGGGTCAAAGCGAAGCATTATCATACGACATTTGAGCCGCTTTCGGATGAAGTGGGTAAGGTTGATTTAAACGATATCGGCTGGGTGGTCGTCGGTACGGAGACGGGCAATTGCAAAGGAAAAATACCGACGAAAAAGAATTGGGCGGAAGGCTTGGCGGAACAAGCCCGAGCAATGGGTATTCCCGTATTTATGAAAGAAGACTTGTTCGGTATTCTTAACGAAAAAGAAATGATACAGCAATTTCCAGAGGAGTTCGGACTATGAAAGAAAGACAGGGTGGTTTTCTTATATCAAAGATAAAAGCAATAGGCGGTCGCAGGTTTGACAAGATATTGCAGGAACAGAATATTGACGCGTTTAACGGAGCGCAGGGTAAAATTTTGTATGTATTGTGGCAAGGCGGAAAGATGTCCGCCACGGATATTTCTAAAAAGAGCGGACTTGCCAAGTCGACTCTTACCGCTATGCTGGCAAGAATGCGTGAGCAGGGATTGGTGTTTATGGAAGAAAATTCGGAAGACAAACGAAGTGCGATCGTTTGCTTAACGCCGAAAGCCGCTGAGCTGAAAGAAAGATATAACTTTGTAACTCAGGAGATCGAAAATATTTATTACAAAGGTTTTTCGGATCGCGAAGTGGAGCAATTTGAAAACTATCTTAAGCGTATTTTAAAAAATTTGGAGGCAAAAAATGAGTAACGAAATTAAAATAGGGCATTTGAAGGTAAAAACTGTACTAACCAAATCAAATTTGCCTATTGCCGGATATTCTGTTAATCCATATGTCGGTTGCACACATGCCTGTAAATATTGTTATGCTTGTTTTATGAAAAGGTTTACGGGGCACCAAGAGCCATGGGGAACTTTTTTGGATGTCAAATATTGGAAAAAAATCGGCAATCCGAAAAAATACGACGGACAGACAATGATAATCGGTTCGGTTACTGATGCATATAATCCTCAGGAAGAGCAGTTTTGCCGCACACGTACATTTCTTGAAGAGATGCGGGGAAGTAATATAAATCTTATCATAACCACAAAATCAGATTTAGTATTGCGCGACTTGGATTTAATAAAAACGTTCCCGAAGCCTCTTGTGAGCTGGTCTATAAATACATTGAACGAGACATTCAAGAACGATATGGATAATGCGGTGTCTATAAAACGCAGAATTGCGGCAATGAAGAGGTTTCATGAGGAGGGAATACGTACAACTTGCTTTATTTCGCCGATCTTTCCCGAAATTACGGAGGTGTTTGAAATTATAGAAAGTATAAAGAATTTCTGCGATTATATCTGGCTGGAAAATCTGAATCTGCGTGGGAATTTTAAAGCAACCATAATGGATTATATTCAAACAAAGTATCCCGATCTCTTACCATTGTATCAGCAAATTTACAATAAAAGCGATATGACGTACTGGGGATTTTTAGATCAAAAGGTAGCGGAATATGCAGGGAAAAACGGTTTTATGTATGTAACAGATAAAGAGCCGTTCATGCAAAATCCCACAGGCAAACCGATCATTATAAATTATTTCTATCATTCTCAAATAAAGCAATCGGCTAAGAAATAAACTTTATTTGCAATCAATGAAAATAATAAGTAAAAGCGCGGACAAATTATATGTCCGCGCTTTTTGCTCTGATATTTGAAAAGATATAAAAAAATCACCTTTTTAACCGTTCTTGCTTTGGACGATCGGTTGATTGAGGTGATTTTGATGGCGGCGAGTTATCGCCTTTGTGCGAACTTAGAAAGTCAGATAAAGGAGCAGCCTCTTTGGACTGCTTTTCTGTTTCCTTTACCGATTCGATTGAGTTGTTGTGCTTTTTAAGCGGATCGGAGAAGTAGTAGTTTATTCTTTCTATAAAGCTAAATCTTATTGACGATCTTTTGTAATCTTATCTTTCAAAATGTTTTATTTATTGACATTTCGTTTATTTGTTTGTATAATAAGTAAGAAAAGTAATACTAATTATACCAAAGGAGTGTTTATGGAGAATTTCCCTAAAGGTAAGTTTCTGACTACGGTAAAAATCGGTCCCAAAGGACAGATTGTTATTCCTAAAGAGGTACGGGATATGTTTTCGCTGAATACTGGCGATTCATTACTTTTAATGGCGGACAAAGGACAAGGTATCGCCTTGCAGCCGTTTTCTTATATGGAAACGCTGTGGAATGCGGTTAACAATGTTAAAAACGGAGATAAAGATAAAAAATGAACGCGCTTGAAGTCAGAGAATTAACAAAAGTTTATCCGGAATTCACGTTGGATAAGGTAAGTTTTTTCGTAAAGCAAGGGCATATTTCCGGACTTATCGGAAGAAACGGAGCAGGGAAAAGCACGACAATTAAAGGTATTTTACGTCTTATCAATGCGGAAGGAAGTGTCTCTGTCTTTGGAAAAGATTTTCTTAATGAGGAAATGACCGTTAAACAAATGATAGGTTATGTCGGGGGCGGTTTTCGATATTATCCTATGAATACGCTCGCTGCAATACGCAAAGCATACGCGCCTTTTTATCCGACTTGGAATCAAAGTAGATATGAAAAATTCCTTTCGCAATTCGAGCTTATTGAAAGTAAAAAGGTAAAAGAGCTTTCCGAAGGAATGAAAGTAAAGTTTGCGCTTGCCCTCGCTCTCTCGCACGGTGCAAAGTTGCTCATTATGGACGAGCCGACAAGCGGCCTCGATCCGCTTTCTCGCGAAGAGTTTTGTGACATTATTTTACAGCTCGTACGAGAAGAAGGCGTATCGGTTCTTTTCTCTACGCACATCACGTCCGACCTGATGCGAATTGCAGACGATATCGTTTATATCTCGCAAGGGAAAATTCTTGCGGCGTGTTCATTGAAAGAATTGCTATGCAAATATAATTTGGCACATTTTTCTTCTCTTGCCGACGCATCTGCCGTCAATGCTATCGGCGTGAAAGCGGTCAAAGAAGGCTACGAAGGTCTGCTACCCCGTGACATGCAAATATCGGAAAGTATAGCCGTGACAGATGCAACGATCGACAATATTATCGTACATCTGGAAAAAGAAAACGAGGAAAAGAAACATGTTGAATCTGATTAAAAAAGAAATTGCTCTTTGTATGCACCCTACGGCTTTTATCTTTCTCTTTTTTGCCGTGCTTGTTTTTGTGCCGAATTACCCGTATGAAGTCATTTTCTTTTTCTCATGCCTTTCGATATTTTTCTG